>CAZDGY010001166.1:0-2148 GCA_964504685.1 uncultured Kofleriaceae bacterium
ACCGTGACCTACGGTTTGATGGGCGGCGCCCTCGCGATCGGCGCGCTCGGCATCGCGATCGCATGGATGTTCTACGGCCGCGGCCCGTCGCCATCGCTGCCGAAGCGGGGGGAAGGCCCGCTCGAACCGCTCTACGAGGCGAGCAAGAACAAGCTGTGGGTCGACGAGCTCTACGACTCGGTGTTCGTCAAGCCGTTCCGCGCGGTCGCGACCGGGTTGTTCGAGATCGTCGATCGCTTCGTGATCGACACCGTCGCGGTCAATGGCGCGGCGTTCGTCGTCGGGCTGTTCGGCCGGCTATCGCGCTGGTTCCAGAACGGTCAGGTCCAGCGCTACGTCGCTGGGCTCGTCGTCGGCGCTGCCGCGGTGTTCTTCATCACCGCGCATCATCGCCACGCCTCGTTCGATTACCACTATCTCGATCGCACGCACCTCGAGCTCGACGCCGACACCGGCGCGGGGCTCGTCGGCAAAGCGACGAAGCTGCATTGGCATCTCCACGGCGGCGGCTGCGACGGCGATGCTGACAAGCCGTCCGACCCGGCGACGCTCGTCGTCGATCCGGACAACACCGGCGCGCACGTCACGCTGTGCATCGAAGATCCGATCGCGCAGACGATGACCGAGGTTACCCAGTTGATCACGTTTGACGACGAAGAGGCCAAGCCATGACCACCGGCGGATTCCTGCTGCCGTTGCTGCTCGGGCTACCGCTGCTCGGTGCGATCTTCGTGATGTGCACGCCGAAGGCGGAGTCGTCACTGCATCGCGGCATCGGCATCGCGGTGTCGCTCACCACGTTCTTCACGTCGCTCGCGATCTTCAAGTTCTTCAACCCCGAAGTCGCGGGCATGCAGCTCGTGTTCGACGCCGAATGGATTCCGGGCCTCGGCGCGCACTTCAAGACCGGGATCGACGGCATCTCGTTGTTCCTCGTGCTGCTCACGACGTTGATGGTGCCGCTGACGTTGCTCGGCACCAAGCGCGCGGTCGACAAGCACGTGCGCGAGTTCATCGCCGCGATGCTCGTGCTCGAGGCCGGCATGCTCGGCGCGTTCGTCGCGATCGACCTGTTCCTGTTCTACGTGTCGTGGGAAGTGATGCTGATCCCGATGTACTTGATGATCGGGATCTGGGGCGGTCAGCGCCGGCTCTACGCTTCGATCAAGTTCGTGATCTACACGATGGTCGGCTCGCTGCTGATGCTGGTCGCGATCCTGTACCTCTACGTGCAGTACCACGACGTCACCAAGGTCTGGACCTTCGACTACCAGGCGCTCTCGTCGCTGGTGATGTCGCCCAAGGAGCAGCTCTACTGCTTTGCCGCGTTCGCGCTGGCCTTCGCCATCAAGGTGCCGCTGTTCCCGCTGCACACCTGGCTCCCCGACGCGCACGTCGAGGCGCCCACCGCCGGCTCGGTCCTCCTGGCGGCGGTCATGCTCAAGATGGGCACCTACGGCTTTCTCCGCTACGCCATGCCGCTGTTCCCGCTGGGCGTGACCGCCATGGCGCCGTACATCTCGGCGCTGGCGGTGATCGGCATCATCTACGGCTCGTTGGTGGCCTTCGCACAGAAGGACATCAAGAAGCTGATCGCCTACTCGTCGGTGGCGCACCTCGGCTTCGTGGTGCTCGGCCTGATGATTTGGAACGACAAGGCAGTCGACGGCGCGCTCTACCAGATGCTGGCGCACGGCATCTCCACCGGCGGGCTGTTCCTCTGCATCGGCGTGCTCTACGAGCGGCGCCACACCCGCCGCATCGACGAGTTCGGCGGCATCGCGTCGGTGATGCCGAAATTCTGCGCGGTGTTCCTGATCATCACGCTGGCCTCGATCGGCCTGCCCGGCTTCTCCGGCTTCGTCGGTGAGTTCCTGGTGCTCATCGGCACGTTCGTCGCCTCGTGGACCGATCTGCCGGCGCTGGTGCCGCATCCCAAGCTCTTGGCGGTGCTGGCGTCGACAGGCGTGATCCTCTCGGCCGTGTACATGCTGTTCCTGTTCCAGAAGGTGATGTTCGGCCCGCTGACCAACGCGCGGAACCGCGACTTGAAGGATCTATCAGCGCGCGAGCTGGCCGTGCTCTTGCCGATGATAGACATAACCTTCTAACTAAACCTCTATCCCAACACCTTCCTCTCCACGATCG
>CAZDGY010001167.1:0-2147 GCA_964504685.1 uncultured Kofleriaceae bacterium
GCTACCGGCGATCGCGCAGGGCGCCGTGCTGTGCGGCGCGGCGCTCGTTCTGCGCGAGCTCGCTCATCCGAAGGTCGTGCCGTTTATCTATTTCGAGTACTGAGCGGTCGCAGAGCGCTACTTCTTTTTCGCGAGTAGCTTCTTCAAGCTTCCGATGATCGCCTTCTGGCTCGCGACGACCGCGTCGAGCTTCTTGTGATGGCTGTCGTGCTTCTTCTGGTTCGCGAGGATCGTCTTCTGGTTCGCGAGGATCGCCTTCTGGTTCGCGAGGATCGCCTTCTGATTGGTCACGAGCTTCGAGAGCTCGATTGCACCAGGGGGCGCGTGCGCGTGCTCGTGGTCGTGGTCGTGATCGTGTTGGTGATCGTGGTTGTGGCTATGAGCGTGGTCGTGACCGTCCTGGTCCTCGTGCTCGTCGTGCATCGTCTCCATGGCTCACCCCTTTCGACAGGCCCGTTTGGCGGGCAGGTCATCGTCCGCGCAGCGTCGAGAGCGTGCAACACGAGCTTTGCAATCCGGTGAGCTGAATCTCGCTCATCGACCGCTGTCGTGGCAGATTCGCGGCGCGATGGCCGGTTTCTTCTCGTCACAGCCGGATCGCTCGGCGCTCGCGCTCGCGCGCGCGCTGATTCCGGGGAGCGCGACGATCCCAGCGGCCGATGACGAGTCGGTCCGCCAGGCCGAGCACGTCGTGCGTAGCGTCGCGCCGTGGCTCGTTCGGCCGTGGGCGATCGCGCAGCGCACGCTCGACGCCGCCGCGATCGCGCGCACCGGCCGTCGGCTGTCCTCGCTCGCGCCCGAGCGCGCCGAGCAACTCGTGCAAGCGTGGCAGCGCGATCCGCTGCTCCGCCAACCGCTGAACATCCTCACCGTCGTTTACAAGCTGGTCCACTTCGACCGGCCCGAAGTGATCGCGGCGATGGGCGGCAAGAGCAACCGCGGGGGCAACCTCGATCGCCCGCGCTGGCTGAGCCAGATCCATCGCGCGGCCGAATGGGATGGCGGCGACGTCGAATGCGATGTCGTCGTGATCGGTACGGGCGCCGGCGGCGCGGTCGTCGGTCGCGAGCTGACCGAGCGCGGGCTCGCGGTATGTTACGTCGAAGAGGGCGAGCACTACCGCCGCGACGCCTTCGACGGAAGCCTCGTGCGCGCGCACGAACGGTTCTATCGAGGTGCGGTCTCGGTCGGCAACGTCGTGATGCCGATCTTCATCGGCCGGATGGTCGGTGGCTCGACCGCGATCAACGGCGGCACCTGCTTTCGCACACCAGCGTGGGTGCTCGACGAGTGGTGCGAGCGGCTCGGCACCGACGAGCTGTCGCGCGAAGCGATGGAGCCACACTACGCACGCGTCGAGGACACGCTCGATGTCACGCCCGCGATCCAACCGGAGATCGGTCCGATCGCGAACGTCGTCGCGCGCGGTTGCGATCAGCTCGGCTGGCGCCACTTCGCGATCCGGCGCAACGCGCGCGGCTGCACCGGCTTGGGGTTCTGTGATCTCGGTTGCGGCACCGACGCCCGACGCTCGACAAATCTTTCGTACATTCCGCCGGCGCTATCGGCGGGTGCGCAGCTGTTCACCGGGCTGAAGGTCGATCGCATCGTCGTCGACAATGGGCGCGCGACCGGCGTTGAAGGCGTAGCGAGCGATGGAAAACGCATTCGCGTCCGCGGCCGCGCGGTCGTGTTGTCCGGGGGTAGCGTCCCGACGCCGCTGTTGTTGCTCGGCCAGGGCATCGCGAACGGAAGCGGGCAGGTCGGTCGCAACCTGACGCTCCATCCGTCGACCAGCGTCGCCGGCTTGTTCGACGATGTCATCGATCCGGCGGGGCACATCCCGCAAGGCTACGGCTGCGATCACTTCCTGCGCGAGGGCCAGCTGATCGCCGCGGCGCAACCGACGACGAACGTCGCGGCGCAGATCTTTCAGCTCGCGGGCCGGCCGCTGATGGACGTGCTCGACCAGCTGCCGCACGTCGCTTCGCTCGGCGTCTGCGTGCGCGATGCGGGTGCGGCGGGCCGCGTGTGGCGCGACGTCGGCGGGCGCGCTGCGATCACGTATTCGGTGACACATGAGGATCGCGACCGCTTGCACGCCGGGATGGTCCACATGTTCGAGATCCTCGCCGCGGCCGGCGCGA
>CAZDGY010001168.1:0-2143 GCA_964504685.1 uncultured Kofleriaceae bacterium
TCGGGTGCGACCGCTCCGCCGCCCGCGAGGTGCTCGGGGTTCGCCGCGAGCAAGCGATGCTGGAGCTCGGCGCGTGGGGTCAGCTCGCCGCATTGGAGGCAACGCACTCGGGCGAGCGCGCCGTGGAGCTCGACGACCGCGCGGCTGCCGGCGGCGCCGTGCAGGCCATCGACGTTCTGGGTGATCACGCCGGCGAGCGCCCCGCTGCGCTCGAGCGCGGCCAGCGCACGGTGCGCGAGATTCGGCCGTGCCGCGGCCATCGTCGGCCAGCCGACCATCGAGCGCGCCCAATAACGCTGGCGCGCCACAGCGCGATCGACAAACTCGCGATGCTGGATCGGGGTGCGCGGCTTCGCGCCCGGGCCGCGATAGTCGGGGATCCCGGACGCGGTCGAGCAGCCGGCGCCGGTGAGCGCGACCAGCCTCTTGCCCCGCGCGAGCTCGACGAGCCGCGCGCCTGGATCCGCGAGCTGAGTCACCGCCACGTCTCACCATAGCCGACTTGAAGCGCCGCGCCGAACCGGGCATGGTCGCGCGATGCGTGCCCCCTGCCCGATCGCGCTCGTCTTGGTCTTCGGCGCCTGTGGCGACAACGTCGGGGCACCCGACTCGGCGACCTCGGGACCGCCGATCGCGAACCCGACGCGCGACGTGGTCGATACCCAGCTCGCGTTCGATCTCGCGACCAACGGCGGGACCGCAACGATCACGTTCGCGCCGAGCGATTCGCCCGGCGGCAACCTCGAGATCGGCGACCTGTCGATCGCGAGCGCCACCGCGAATGGCGCGCCGGTCATGACGAGTGAAACGATGAGCGAGCTCGATCTCGCGCTCCCGGCGAGCACCGACTCGGTGTCGGTGACGATCGATTACCACTTCAAGTATCACGAGGGCTTCGAAGGCGAGTCGATGGGCGGCTACACGCTGATCTGGCCGTACTACTGCGGCAACCTGTTCCCCTGTCACTCCGCGCCGGCCGACGGCACGACGTTCGAGCTGTCGCTCGCGAACGTTCCGGACGGCGATGTCGCGGTGTACCCGACGACGATTCCCACGCCCGCGCCGTCGTACCAGATCGCGTGGACCTACGGCGCGTACACCGAGCTACCGCTCGGCACGACGACCGCGGGCACGAACATCTCGGTGTTTTATCGGACCAACGAGCTCAAGGCCGCGACCGACGGCACGGTCGATCTCGTCGCCGGATTCGATTGGCTCGAGAAGACGCTAGGACCGTACCGCTTCGGCCCGAAGTACGCGTCGGTCTCGGTCGGCTGGCCAGCCGGGCAATACGGCGGGATGGAGCACCACCCGTACTCGCACATCGGCTCGGACGCGCTGAGCGACGTGAACACGAACGTGCACGAATCGGCGCACGGCTGGTTTGGCGACGGCATCCGGATCGCGTGCTGGGAAGACTTCGTGTTGTCCGAGGGCACGGTCGACTACCTCGCCGGCCGCGTGCTCGATGTCGTCGATCCGACCGTGGGCGCTTCGGTGTGGACCGAGTACGACAAGGAGCTCGCGCAGCTAACCGGCACCGAGCTCGTATGGCCGCAGTCGTGCGGTCAGATCGACATCATCAAGGACAACCTGTTCACCAACGCACCGTACATCCGCGGCGCGCTGTTCTACCGCGCGGTCGCGCTCAAGGTCGGCGCCGACATGCTCGACCAAGCACTCGCCACGTTCTACCAAGCGCACGCCGGCGGCGCGGCGCACATGGCAGACATGCTCGCGACGATCCAGCAAGTGACCGGCTACGATCCGACGACGTGCGCGCAGACCTGGCTGCTGTCGACCACGCGGCCCACGCCCGGCCCGTGTCCGTAGTCAGCGCGCGCCCGTACGTCGATTACATCGGTCCGGCGACGGCGGTCGTGCCGGCAAGCGTGATCGCGACGGTGTCGATGGTTGTGCCGCAGGTACGCCTGAGGACCGCCGTGGCGTCGACGGTCATCGCGAAGCCGGCGGCATCGGTGCCGTCGCTGCAGATGTGAGCGGCGGTGACGCCGCCGCTCGCGGGTTGCGTGCCGTCGAGGGTGTAGCTGCACGCCGCGTCGCTACCGGTGAGATCGATGAGTCGGGCGTCGGTGGGGAAGGTGAGCGCTTTATCGCCGAGCTTGTCGGGCCGTGGAATGCA
>CAZDGY010001169.1:0-2138 GCA_964504685.1 uncultured Kofleriaceae bacterium
GACCGACATGGGCCAAGAGGTCGTCGACACCTGCCTCCAATTCTTCGGCGGCTACGGCTACATGCTCGAGTACCCGGTGACTCGCGCGTTCATGGATGCTCGCGTGCAGCGGATCTACGCCGGCACGAACGAGATCATGAAGGTGATCGTCGCGAAGCAGCTCGGGCTGTAGCGCGCTCACATCCGAAGTGCGACTCCGGCGAGGTCTCCGGTCCGCGCGCGACGTTCGGTGTTAGACACGCGTGGCGCCTTCGCGCGTTGGAACGCCGATGCTGGCAGGCATGAGATGGCTCGCAGCAGTCGGGTTCGCACTCGGGGCGTGCGGCTACGTGCCGGTCGATCGGCGTCCAGCGGATTCGCCGGGCGTGTACTACGGTGAGCCGAAGGTCGATATGGCCTGCGTGCAGCGCGGCATCGATGGCACGTTGCTCGATCGGCTGCCTGCGGAGCTCTCGGGGTTCCGCGTGACTCGCCAAGCAGACGGCGTGCATCTGCATCGCGAGGGCCGCGAGCTGTCCGCGAACGAAGGCGGGGCGCTGCACGAAGTCTTAGGCCATGGCGCCTTCGAGCAGCGCGGGCTCGTCATGGAATCGATGGCAGCAGACGGGTTTCATCCGGACGATTGGTCTGCCGACCACTGCACCGACGCGGTGCGCGATGCGTGCTTCAAGCTGACGTGGCACATCTGTCAGACGTCACTCGACCTGCTCGCGAGTCGAGCGCTCGCAGACCTCGAGCGCGCCGGGTTTTCCGACGCTGCGATCTCGCTCGACGTCGGCGTCATGGAAGCGTTCGGGCCCGCTTGTAAAGGCGGCTCGTCGTGCTTGCCCTCGCGCCACTATTCCGCCGACGGCGTCTATCAACCCGACGGCCCGCGATTCGCACTCGGTGGCCGCGCAGGTGTGTGCCGCGACGACGGCGATTGCGAAGGCGGTGGCAACATATGCCGGGCTTGGTATCTCGCGGGCGCCGCGCAGGCTGCGATCTACCATCAGAACATGCAGCCGGAATGGTGCGGCTGCATCGAAGGACAGTGCCGATGGTTCGCGCAGCAATGGCCGGCGTTCGAATGAGGCGACGCTCGATCGCGCTCGCCGTGGCGCTCGCCGGCTGTTGGACCGGCTCGGAGCCAGCGCCAGCGCCGCGCAAGGGGCCGGAGGCCACGGTCGACATGACCTGCGTGATTCGCGGCGAGCAACGCACGTTGCTGATCGGCCTGCCGGATCGCGCGGCAGGCTTCACGGTGACCAAGACCGAGCGCGGCGTTCACTTGCACCGCCCGGGGCGCGAGCTGGGCGACGTCGAAGCCCGCGCGCTCTGGCAGGTGCTCGGCAGAGAATGGTTCGTTCGCGGCGGGCTGGGGGACGGCAGCATCGGCGTCGACTCGGTGTACCGCTGCGACGACGTCGGCCGTGGTGGGTGCTTCAAGCTGGAGGCGTGGATCTGCCAGCGACCGCTCGAGGACATCGCCGCCACGTTCGCGGACATCGCGGCCGCCCACGGCGCGGGAGATATGGCTGCATCGCTCGACATCAACTATTTCGAGACCAGCGGTCCGCGCTGTCAGCCGTCCTAGCATTGTTCGCCGGAGCCACACTACTCGTCGCGCGTTCCATACGATCCGCTGCGCGGCCGCTTCGATCTGCGAGAAGGTGCCGGCTCGTGCCGAGACGACGGCGATTGCAACTCGAGTCAGTCCTGCCAGGCGTGGTACCTGAGCGGCGGGGCGGAGCTCGCGTACTACCGTCAGTACAGCATCCCGCGCTACTGCGGCTGCATCGCGCACCGCTGCACGTGGTTCGAACAGCCGTAGCGCGGTAGCTTTGCGCCGTGGCGACCGCGGTCATCGATATCGGCACCAACACGTTGCTGCTGCTGATCGTCGACGACGCGTGCAAGCGCCTCGTCGATCTGTGTCGGTTCGGCCGGCTCGGCAAGGGACTCGATGCGAGCGGCAACCTCGCGCCCGACGCGATCGAGCGCAGCCTCGAGATCTGTCGCGAGTATCGCCACGTGATGGACGATCACGGCGTAACCGCACCGGCGGTGATCGCGACCCAAGCACTGCGCGAGGCGAAGAATGCGCGCGCCTTCGTCGAGCCGGCGCAGCACATCCTCGGTGCCCCGATCGAGATCAT
>CAZDGY010001170.1:0-2138 GCA_964504685.1 uncultured Kofleriaceae bacterium
CGCGCGCCATCCGCAGGTCGCACTCGTCGACGAGCTCGCGCACAGCAACGTACCCGGATCGACCTTCGAGAAGCGCTGGCAAGACATCGAGGCGCTGCTCGCCGCCGGCATCGACGTCGTCTCGACGGTGAACATCCAACACCTCGAGAGCGTCAATGATGTCGTCAATCGCATCACGGGCGTCGTGCAGCAGGAAACGGTCCCCGACTCGGTGGTGCGGCGTGCGGATCAGATCGAGCTCGTCGACATGAGCCCGGAGGCCTTGCAGCGCCGGATGGCGCACGGCAACATCTACGCGCCGGAGAAGGTCGACGCCGCGCTCGGCAACTACTTCCGCCTCGGCAATCTCGGGGCGTTGCGCGAGCTCGCTTTGCTGTGGGTGGCCGATCGGGTCGAGGACTCCCTGCAGGGCTACATGGGTCAGCACGGCATCACGAGCTCGTGGGAGACGCGCGAACGAGTGCTCGTGGCGTTGACCGGTGCGCCCGGCGGCGACGATCTCATCCGACGTGCGGCGCGGATGGCCCGCCGGACGAAGGGTGACCTCGTCGGTGCTCACATCGTGAGCGCGGACGGGCTCACTCGTCAGAAGCCCGAGTCGCTCGCCCGGCACCGGAAGGTGCTCGAGGAGCTCGGCGGCAGCTGGCACGACGTGACCGGCGATGACGTTTCGGCGACGCTCGTGGCGTTCGCGACATCGCAGCGCGCGACGCAGATCGTGATGGGAACCAGTCGTCGGTCTCGATGGACCGAGCTCACGAGGGGATCGATCATCAATCGCGTCGTGCGCGACGCGAAGGGTATCGACGTGCACGTCATCGCCACCGACGATGGTGTGCGACCCAAGTCGCGTAGGTCGCCGATGCCGATCGCACCCGCGTACCGGCGGGGGCGGTTGATCGGCGCGTTCGTCGTTTCCGCGGTCGCCGTGGTCGTGCTGGGCGCGCTGGTCGCACGCAACTCCGCGCTGGATCCGCATCATGCCGGCGGGTTGACGTCGAGCGCCGGCTTCCTCATCTTTCTCGGAGTCGTCGTGGTCGTCGCTGCAATCGGCGGGCGCATCCCGGCAGTTGTGACTGCGCTTGCGGCGCTCGTCGTGGTCGACTGGTACCTGATCCCCCCGTACCGGTCGTTCGCGATTGCGAGCGGGCCGGACGCGGCGTATCTCGCGGCCTTCGTGCTGACTGCCTTGGTTGCGGCGATCGCGGTCGAGCAGGCCGCGAGCCGGCGGGTCGAGGCATTGCGATCGCGAACCGAGGCCGACGTCGTGTTCGCCCTCGCCGATCGGCTCGCGAAACCGAACCCTCCGCAGGTGGTGGTGGAGGAGATCCACCAGACCCTGCATCGACGATCGGTCGCCTTGCTGGCGTCCGACGGCAACGGCTGGTCCGTGGAGGCTTCGATCGGGGACCCGTCGATCGAGTCGCCCGCCGACGGCGAGCATTACGAGGTCCGCGATGGCCACATGCTCGTGATGACGGGTCCGCCGCTGCGCGCAGATGAACAGCGACTCGTCGCCGCCCTGCTCTCGTATCTCGACGCGATCCTGATCATGCAGCGCCTGCAAGAAGACGCGAGCACGGTCGAGGCGCTCTCGCATGCGAACAATCTGCGTGATGCGTTGCTCGCGGCGGTGAGCCACGACCTTCGTACGCCACTCGCGTCGATCAAGGCGCTGACCAGTGGGTGGTTGGTGCCGGGTGTCGACTGGTCGCGCGCGGACACCGACGAGTTCATGCGCACGATCGACACCGAGGCCGATCGGCTCAACAAACTGGTGGAGAACCTCCTCGACATGAGTCGCTTGCAGGCGGGCGCCCTCGAGCTCGTGCGCCGGCCGGCCGGGCTCGACGAGATCGTGCCGGCCGCGCTCGCGAGCCTGAGCGAGGGTGTTCGGCGGGTGGTCGTCGACGTTCCCGAGACCCTTCCGTTCGTCGACGTCGACCCCGCGCTCCTCGAGCGAGCAGTCGCCAACGTCATCGACAACGCGCTGCGCCACTCCGGCCGAAACGATCTCGTTCGGGTGGAGGCGGCGGCGGTGGGCTCCCGCATCGATCTCCGCGTGGTCGATCGCGGATGCGGCATTCCGCTCTCGCAGCGCGGACGCGTGTTCCAACCGTTCCAGCGCCTCGGCGACA
>CAZDGY010001171.1:0-2137 GCA_964504685.1 uncultured Kofleriaceae bacterium
GATCAAGTACGCCGCGCCGGCGAGCGGCAGCGAATACATCAGCTCGCATTGGGTCGCGAGCACCGCGGGTTCTTGCACGATCGTGAAGCCGGCGTAGAGCAGTGACGCGAGCACGCCGACATCGAACGCTCGGCCCTTGTCGCGCTTGACCGCGCGCCGAGCGATCGCACCGACGAGCAGCGCGGTGCCGAGCACCCACAACATCGTCAGCGCATGCAACGCCCGCATGTCGTAGCGGCCGACGAGCGCGAACCCGGCCTCATAGATGTAGAAGATGCCGGGCGGCTTGCTCTCGACGCCGGCGCGATACGGCGGCTCGCCGTCGGCCATGCTCGCGGCGGTGGTCGCGTATAGCGCTTCGTCCTCGTTGAGGATGTCGACCCGCACGCTCGGTGCGCGGATCACCGCGACTGCGGCGATCACGATCGCGAGAGCGATGGCAGCCGGGCGCGTCACCGCCGAGCGCTGTAGCACGCGGCGGATGCGATTGCAGCGTTAGGCGCGCCGGCGGCGCCGGTACGCGAACGCGATGCCGAGCACGACCGGCAACAAGCCGCCCGCGTGATTGCCCGCCGAACAACCGCCGGTGACTTCTTGCGATCCGGTCCCGCCGCCGCCGCCGCCACCCGGCGTGCCGCCGCCGCCGCCGACGCCGGCATCCGCCATCCCGGCTGCAGCCTCGGGAATCAACAGCTGCGCGTTCGGAGTGCCGTAGCCGGTCGGGCCATCCCAACCCAAGCCCGCAGTGCACAAAATGTTGCCGCACGTGCCGTTCGATCCCGACAGCACGTCGTTGAGCAACGACGCGTGTTGCCGGACGAAGTCGCCCGAGGTCTGCGCGCCGTTGCCGGTCGCCGCAAAGATCGCCGCGACGATCGGCGCCGCGACGCTCGTGCCGCCGACCGATTTGAACGCGCCGGCGTTGTAGTAGGCGACGCCGGTCTGCGGATCGCCGACCGCGGCGATGTCAGTCGTCGCCTTGAACCCGCAGGTCGGATCGGTCTGATACGCCGGCTTCGGGATCGACAAGCTGCAGCCGCTGCCGCCCAGGCTCCACGCGGTCTCGGTCCAGCCGCGCGTGCTCGCATCGGCGACGAGGTGCGTGCCGCCGACCGAGATCACGTGCGCGGACGTGCCGGGATACTCCGGGCCGTTGCCGCCATCGTCGTAACCGCTGTCGCCGGCCGACGCGAAGATCGCGATGCCCGGTTGATCGAAGTAGCTCTCGAGCGAGAGCGCGGCGTTGCCGGATTCGGAGCCGCCCCAGCTGTTGTTGATCACGGTCGCGCCGAGCGATGCCGCGATCGCCTGCGACGTGTACAAACCGTCGCTCGTGTCGTCGTTCGCCTGGACGACGATGATCTTGCACGACGGACACACCGCGCTGACCATATCGATGTCGAGCGCGGTCTCGATCGTCCAGTCATCGCCCGGCGGCGGCGGGCCGGGCAGCGGCGACGTCGCGCCGGTCTGGTTGACGATCTTCAAGCAGCCATTCGCGGTGGTACACGCCGGCAAGCCATAGGCCGTGCGATACGCGGCGAGATCGGCTTCGAGCGTCGCATAGCCGTAGGCATCGACGACCGCGACGGTCGCGGCTGGAATGTCGGTCGTCGGCACGTTGTAGGCTTTGCGCAGATCGTCGGCGCCGAATGCGGTGGCTGCGGCTGGGTCGATGGCCGGGACCTGCGCCCGGCCATCAGCACTGCCGAATGGCAGTGCGGTTGGATCGATCTGGCCGTCCGCCGTCGCCGGTACGTGCGCGAAACAACGGAACCGGCCGCCAGAGCACACCGCGCCGGTCTGGATCTCGCCCGGCCGGACCGGGTCGAGCCTTACCCGCGTCGCGGGGTTTGCACCAGCTGAGGTGGTGAGCCCCAGCGACAACCCCAGAAAGCACGGTGCGACCCGACTCAAGTAGGCGATCCGACTGAGGAGGTCACGCACTGGAGTCATCACACTCCGAGATACGTGCCAGGTCGCTACTCGGCTTTGGCGTCGTATTGCATCGCGCCAAACGCGTTGCCTTCGGTGTCGGCGAAGAACATCAACGTGCCGACGCCGACGATCACCGAGCGCTCCATCAGGACCTTGCCGCCGTTCGCTTTGACCGCCTTCTCGACCGCGTCGATCGACG
>CAZDGY010001172.1:0-2130 GCA_964504685.1 uncultured Kofleriaceae bacterium
ACGAGCTCGTCGCGGTGCGCCCAGGCGGCGAAACGCTCGAACCGCTGCTCGAGAGCCAGCTCGCGCGGCTGAATAAGCTCGTGCTCAACGGCTGGGATGATCGCGACCGCGACAAGCACGTCGCTTGGCCGGCCGAGTGCGAGAGCTTCACCGACCTGCCGCACGGCGGACTGCAGATGGCCGAGCGCACGTTGACCGGCGAGCTCGGCCGGTTGTTCTTGGGCAGCGACCCTGGCGCGCCGACGTCCGATCGCGACAGCGACTGCGTCCCCGAAATCGATGACGTCCACCTGCCCGCGGCGCTTGCTGGCTCGGTCACGTTTCAGATCGGCCGCTGATGCGCGGGCTCTGGCTCATCGCGATCGCGGCGTGTGGCGACAACGCAGCGGCGATCGACGCGCGCATCGCGCCTGATGCAGCGGGCGTGTGCAGCGCGACGTTCGCTGGCAACTTCGCGGAGACCGTGGTCGCCGACGCTTGCGCGGCGATCGTGCCCGACGGTGTGGTCGTCGGCCACGCTGCGCTCGAGCTGACGATTCCGTCGGCCACGCTCGCGGCGACGCTGACCGCCCGGCTCGATCTCGGCTCGACGATGCCGAGCCCCGGCGCGTATTCGTCGGACACGGTCGCGACCTGGAATGCGCGCGCGGTCGAGCACATCGGCCACGGCCTGTGCATCTACAGCGCGGGCGACAACGTCGTACCGCAGGGAAGCTTCGACTTGACGATCGCCGCGCTAGACGACAGCGGCGGCGCGACCGGCGCGGCGCAGCTCGTGCTCTACGTCCTCGGTTCGCCGCTCACGTACTGCGGCATGGGCGACAACGAAACCGTCTCGGTTCGGTTCTAACGACTCGCTTCGCCATGGATCAGGCGATCGCGCTCCGGTCCGAGCGATGTCAGCACGTCGTACGCCGCGGCTTTGTACAGCGTCGCCAGCGTCGGAAAGTTGAACACGGTGCGCAGGAAATATTCGATCGTGCCGCGGAAGTGCATGCACGCTTGGCCGATGTGGATCAGCTCCTCGGCGGTCTCGCCGACGATGTGAACGCCGAGCAGCTCGCGCGTGTCCACATCGCACAGCAGCTTGAGCATGCCGGTTTGATCGCCGATCATGCTGCCGCGATCTTGAGCGCCATACGATGCGCGTCCGACTGCGTAGCGCCGGCCGCTCGCCTTGAGCTGCTCCTCGGTCTGGCCGACCATCGACACGCTCGGGATCGTATAGATGCCGTAGGGCAATACGCCGTACGGCATCGTGTCCTCGAGCGAGACCACATCGGGCCGGCCGGCGTGCTCGGCCTCGAACCGAAACGCCGCCGCGACCGCGACTCGCCCCTGCTCCATGCCGGTCGACGCGAGCGCCGGGAAGCCGATCACGTCACCGGCGGCGAAGATATGGGGCACGTTCGTGCGAAACACGTCATCGACGATCGGCCGGCCGAATCGTCCGACCGCGACGCCGATCGCGTCGAGCCCGAGCTCGTCGGTGTTCGCGAGTCGACCGCCGGAGAACAGCAACGCCTCCGACCGCACGACGCCGCGATTCGTCGTGACCTCGACGACGCCATCGCGCGCGACACACGCCGTTACCTCTTCGCCGAGGTGAAGGTGCATGCCACGTGCTCGCAGATCCGCGACGAGTCGATCGTGGATCTCGAGATCGAGAAACCCGAGCAGCTGCGGTCGGCCGTCGATGAGATGGACCTCGACACCGAGCGCTTGAAAGATCGATGCGTACTCGGTGCCGATCACGCCGGCGCCGACGACGGTCAACGTGCGCGGCAACTGGCGAAGCGAGAGGATCGTGTCGGAGCAGTGCACGCCGGGCTGACCGAACGGAATGAACCCAGGCCGCGCCGGCCGCGAGCCGGTCGCGATCAGCACCACGTCGGCGGTGACTTCGCGGTCGCCGATCACGAGCCGATGTGGGTCGACGAAGCGCGCCGATCCGTATAGGCAAGTGACGCCGTGGCGCGCGAAGTTGTTGGCGACGCGATCGGCGTGGGTCGAGCACAGCGGATCGCACGCATGGAGAAAGCTCTCGATCGCCATCGGCTCGCCCGGGGTGACGCGGAACAAGTCGCCGAGCCGACGCCGCGCGCCGCTGTACGACAGCGCCGCCTCGCG
>CAZDGY010001173.1:0-2129 GCA_964504685.1 uncultured Kofleriaceae bacterium
CGGGACGGTGAGCTTTCGCCGGCCGAAGGACATGGAAGCGACCGAGATCAACGGCGTCGCGAAGAAATGGCTGCGCGTTCGGATCGAGAAGGGCGACTACGGCGAGCAAGGCACGTACACGCTCGAGAATGACAAGTGGGTGTTCAAGGATGAGCGCCAGCTTCGGCCGCCGGCGCTGCGTGGCATTACGTTCCGCTATCGCGAGGACTATCGCGACGTGCGCCACGTGCTGTCGTTCAACGACTTCCAGTACACCGATTGCACCGAGGTCGCGCGTACCGAGTACACGATCTTCCAGCCGTTCTCCTCGAAGCCCGAGGAATCGCCAGCGTTGTACTTGGGGTTCGTCGCGCGGCCGGGCACCGACATCACGGGGTTGTTCTTCCAGCTCGAGGACGAGCTCGGCTTGGGCGCGTTGCCGAACGACGAGGCCGAAGTTGCGACCGCCGAGCTCGACAAGTACGAGACCATGCGCCGGCTCGCGTGGGACAGCGGGCAGCGCGTCGTCTGGGAGTACTGGGACGGACGTGAGTGGGAACCGCTCGCAGTCGATGACGAAACTCAGGGCTTCACCGCGAGCGGCTTCACGATGTTCGTCGCGCCCGATGATTGGGTGTCGTCGCAGAAGTTCACCGAAGACCGGTTCTGGCTGCGCGCGCGACTCGAGCAAGGCGGCTATGTGAAACCGCCGCGAGTTCGGATGGTCGTGACCAACGCGATCGATGCGTTCAATCACGAGACGGTGCGCGGCGAGCTGCTCGGTTCGTCCGATGGCTCACCGCTCCAGCAAGTCCGGATCATGCGATCGCCGATGCTCGACGACGAGATCATCGAAGTCCGCGAGCGCAACATGCCGAACGCCGACGAGGTCGCCGATCTCGGCGCCGACGCGATCCGCAAGGCCGAGCCGGAGAACACGCAGAACAACGAGGTGTGGATCCGGTGGAAGCGCGTCGATAGCTTCTTCGCGTCCGGCCCGCGCAGTCGTCACTACACGCTCGATTACGTCTCCGGCATGGTCACGTTCGGCGACGGCCGACGCGGCATGGTGCCGACCGAAGGCAAGAACTCGATCGTCGCGTCGTCTTATCGCGTCGGCGGCGGTTCGCTCGGCAACGTCAACGCGAACACGCTGACCTCGCTCGGACGCGCGCTCGCGTACGTCGAGTCGGTGACCAACCCGCTGCCCGCGAGCGGTGGTTCGGATCGCGAGACCGTCGAAGAAGCGAAGAATCGCGCGCCGTACACGATCAAGAGCCGCGACCGCGCGGTGACGACCGAGGACTACGAGATGCTCGCGCTTCGCGCCTCGACCCAACTCGCACGGGCCAAGTGCGTGCCGGATCGAAGCAGCCGCGGTCACGTCACACTCGCGGTCGTGCCGAAAGCGGAGTTGCGCGGCGACGAGCTGATGCGGCGGTTGTCGCCGTCGAACGAGGTCTTGCGGTTCGTCAAGCGCTATCTCGAAGACCGCAAGCTCGTCGGCACGGTGCTCAACATCGTGCGGCCTCGCTACAAGGATCTGTCGCTGCGCGTCGTGTTGATCCGCCGCTCGATCGGGACCTCGGATCGGCTTCGGCGCGACATCGAGCTCAAGCTCCGCCGGTTCTTGCATGCGCTCGTCGGCGGCAAGGACGCACGCGGCTGGGAGTTTGGCCGACCGGTGTTGAAGGCCGAGCTTATCCACGTGACCGAAGAAGTGCCCGGCGTCGAAGGCGTCGACGCACTCGAGATCCGCGACGAGCAGCGCAATGTCGGCGTGGAGCATCTCCGGCTCGAAGACGACGAGCTACCGTTCTTGGTCCACGTCCACGTCGCCGAGAAGGTTCGGGACGATATCAAGTAATGGTCACCGAGGCCCTCAATCGCCGCGTGGTCCGCGTCCCCGACGTCGTCGGGCGAGGACTCGTCAAGGCGCAGATCCTCCTCGAGGATGCGGGCCTCAAGAAGATCGTCGTGCTCTATCGCGAGAGCTACGAGGATCGCGACACCGTGCTCGAGCAGAAGCCGGCGCGTGGCCAGATGGTCTACGAGACGACCGAGGTCACGATCTGGGTCGCGCGACGCGGTTTGCTCGAGAACCTGCCGGCGATCTATCGCCGCAGCGACGCGGTCGGCCGCAACCTCGT
>CAZDGY010001174.1:0-2128 GCA_964504685.1 uncultured Kofleriaceae bacterium
GGACGCGTCGGACACCGCGATCCTGGCGTGGACGTATATCGGGCTCGCGATCGCGATCGCGGTGCTGCTCGGGTACGCGAATCTGCCGATGTTGCTCGTGCTATGGGCGATCTACGGCTCGTTCGAGCGGGTGGGCCAGACCTGGTTCTCGTTCGGCTGGGAGATCCAGCTGCTCGAGACGACCGTGATCGTCGCCGCGCTCGCGCACCCGTGGGATCCGCGTCCGCTCGCCGCGCGCTCGCCGCCGGTGACCGCGCTCGTGCTGCTGCGCTGGCTGACGTTCCGGATCATGCTCGGCGCAGGCTTGATCAAGCTGCGCGGCTCGGCGTGCTGGACCGATCTGACGTGCCTCGACGGCCACTTCGAGACCCAGCCGAGCCCGAATCCGCTGTCCGCGGTGTTCCATCACATGCCGCACGCGGTCCACGCGCTCGGCGTCGTGTTCAACCACGCGGTCGAGCTCGTCGGTCCGTTCTGTCTGTTCGGCCCGCGGCGCGTGCGGCTGATCGCGGCGGCAGCGATGGCGGCATTTCAGCTGACGCTGATCGCGAGCGGCAACCTCGCGTTCCTCAACTGGCTCACGCTCGTGCCGATCCTCGGCTGCTTCGATGACGACGCGCTGCTCGCGATCACGCCACGCCGGCTGCGCGACGTGCTGCGCTCGCGACTGCACGATCGCCCGGCTCGCCGCGGCCATCGCATCTGGGTCGCGTGCCTCGCCGTGGTCGTCGCGTACAAGAGCGTGCCGGTGATCGAGAATCTCTGTCACCACCACCAGGCGATGAACCGCTCGTACGACCGGCTCGAGCTGGTCAACACGTATGGCGCGTTCGGCTCGGTCGATATGGTGCGGCACGAGCTCGTGATCGAAGGCACGCTCGACGCCGACCCGACCGCGGCGACCTGGCATGCGTACGAGCTGCCCTGCAAGCCGGGAGACATGGCGCGCCGACCGTGCGTGCTCGGGCCTTATCACCGTCGGCTCGATTGGCTGATGTGGTTCGCGTCGATGCCGGAGCCGCGCGAGCAGGCGTGGCAGGCCTACCCGTGGGTGTTCCACCTCGTCTACAAGCTGCTCGACGGCGATCGCACGGTGCGCGAGCTATTCGCGGTCGACCCGTTCGACGGCCAGCCGCCGGCGTGGATCCGGATCCGTCGGTTCGTGTACCACCTCGAGCCCCTCGGCGCCGACGCCTGGTGGACCCGCGATTCCGAGGAGGAATGGCTGCCGCCGACCGACCTGCGCAGCGACTTTTTGGCCACCGTGCTCGCGGAATTCGACTGGCCGTCACCCAGCGTCTACACTCCCTAAGGTGGACCGGTTTGGGCTCGTGCGCGGGCTGGTGAGCGTCGCTGCGGCGGCGGCGGTAGCGGCGTGTGGGCAGGGCGGAGTCGACGAGCCGATCGGGGTCGACACGCCGCCGGCGGCTCGTCCGGATCCCGGACACAACGCTACGGGGTCGGGCGAGCTCGCGTTCGTCGACGTGTCGGTCGCGACGATGGAGTCGCCGGTGCTCGCTGCGCATCAGACCGTCGTCATCGATCACGGCTCGGTCGTCGCGCTTGGACCGGTCGATCGCGTGACCGTGCCGGTCGGCGCGAAGACGATCGATGGCCGCGGCAAGTACCTCATCCCTGGCCTCCACGACATGCACGTTCACCTCGACGGCACGCGCAGCATGCTCGAGCTGTTCGTCACCGCCGGCGTTACGACCGTGCGCAACATGGCCGGCAGCGCGCGCGTGCTCGCGACGCGCGACAAGATCCGGCGCGGCGAGCTACTCGGGCCGACGATCTACACCGCCGGCCCGTTCGTCGACGGCTCGCGACCGCGCTGGGAGGCATCGCGCTCGGTCACGAATGCAGTCGAGGCCGAGGCGGTGGTCAGCGAGCTCGCGACTGGCGGCTACGACTTCCTCAAGATCTACAATGGGCTGTCGCGCGAGGCGTACGACGCGATCGTCGCGTCCGCTGCGGCGCATCACTTGCGGCTGGTCGGCCACGTGCCGTTCGCGGTCGGGCTCGAGCACGTGCTGGCGTCCGGCCAAGCGTCGATCGAGCACCTGATGGGCTACGCCGAAGCGATCGAGCGCGAGCGAACTCGTGAACAGCTTCATCGTCGACGCGG
>CAZDGY010001175.1:0-2127 GCA_964504685.1 uncultured Kofleriaceae bacterium
GCTCGGTCGCATGTGCTCGCTCGGCGTGTTCTTCGGGTTCAACCTGACGTTCTTGCCGCAGTTCGTGATGGGCGCTCGCGGCATGCCGCGTCGCTATTGGGACTACGATCCGCGGTTCCAGACGTTCCATCAGCTGTCGACGATCGGCGCGTACGTCTTGGGCATCTCGATGTTCACGACCGTCGTATATCTATTTTGGTCGTTCAAGAACGGCAAGAAGGCGCCGCGCAGCCCGTGGGGTGGCAGCACACTCGAGTGGCAGGCGCCGACACCGCCGACGCTCTACAACTTCGAGAAGCCGCCGGTGCTGCACGAGATCTACAACTACGACGACATCGTCGAAGTGCAGGAAGACATCTGGGAGCGCCAGAGCTCGCTCGACGAGTTCGCCGAGTCGAAGAAGGCGACGTTGGCCAACGACGACAAGCCGGCCGCGAAACCAGAGCCGGCTGCGGCGAAGGAGCCCGAGAAGGCGAAAGAACCCGAGAAGGCGAAAGAGCCCGACGCGAAAGCTGACGACAAGCCGGGCGACAAGGAGCCTACGTGAGCCCGACGCAACAGGCGCACGAGGCGCACGGCGATGACCACGGGCACCACGGCTCGCGGTTCATCGCTCACCACTACGACGACGCGCAGCATCAGTTCGATTCCGGCAAGCTAGGAATCTGGCTGTTCCTCGCGCAGGAAGTGCTGTTCTTCTCGGCGCTGTTCGTCGCGTACGTGCTGTACCGATCTCACCATCCGGAGATCTACAGCTACGCGCACAAATGGCTGCAGGTGAAGTTCGGCGCGATCAACACCGCGGTGCTGATCTTCTCGAGCCTCACCGCGGCATGGGCGGTCCGGGCCGCTCAGCTCGCGCAGCCCAAGCGGCTGATCCTGTGCCTCGCGACGACGATCCTGTGCGCCTGCGCGTTCCTCGGCATCAAATACATCGAGTACAGCCACAAATATCACGAGAGCATCCTGTTCGGCCGGTACTTCGACCCGTGCGTCAGCCCGGGCGGCGTCGATCTGTTGACAAAGAAGAACGAGTGCAAGGGCGTCAAGTCGACGATCGATTGGGACGCCAAAGCCGAGAAGGCGAAGTCCGGTTGCTTCAACGTCGACAAGATCGATCAAGACCCGCACGAGCCCGGCTTGCAGGCCGATTGCACGGTGATCGAATCGGTCGGCGCGACCAAGCGCACGATCGGCGACAAGTGCGCCGAAGAGACGATCGACGAGACTGAAGGGTCGCCCCCGATCGCGAAGAAGTTCCCGTGTTGGCGCCCGGCGTATCAGCCGGCGGTTTGTCCGGACTTGGTCGACGGTCCAGGCGATCAGACCGAAGGCACGCGCCGCGAGATGGGCTACGCGTCGCACCACCAGGTCGGCGTGATGGTCGAGTACGGCGACGAAGAAGAGCGCGGCGATGACGTCAAGATCGCGGCGACGTGCACCGACGCACCAAAGCCCGCGGCGGTTGCGGCGGCCGCGGCTCACGATGCCGATAAGACCAAGGTCCTGGGTCAGAAGGCGATCGCGCCGATCCATCACATGACGACGCACGAGGAACACGAGCTCGAGTCGATGGGCCCGCCGCCCGAGCACACGAGCATGTTCTTCACGATCTACTTCGCGATGACCGGTCTGCACGGCATCCACGTGCTGTTCGGCATCGGCGTGTTCACGTGGCTGCTGATCCGCGCGCTCAAGGGCCATTTCACGCCCGACTACTTCGGTCCGGTCGACTACGCGGCGCTGTACTGGCACATCGTCGACTTGATCTGGATCTTCCTCTTCCCGCTGCTCTACCTCATCCACTGAGGAGCTCATGTCGGCCATCGAACATCACGACGACGAACACGGGCTATCGCACGTCGCTTCGGTCAAGGTCCTGGTCGGGACCGGCGGCACGTTGCTCGCGCTGACCCTGGTCACCGTGCTCGCGACCAAGCTCGACTTTGGCGCGAACATCAACCTCGGGATCGCGATGCTGATCGCCGTTGTCAAGGCGACCCTAGTCATTCTGTTCTTCATGCACCTCAAGTACGACAAGCTGTTTCACACCGTGGTATTCGTGAGTGCCATCTTGGCTGCCTGCCTGTTCGTGGGCTTCACCTTGATGGATAGCTCGCAGTATCA
>CAZDGY010001176.1:0-2123 GCA_964504685.1 uncultured Kofleriaceae bacterium
CGGGACCGTGCTCGATATGTTGCTCGACACCGGCGCGACCGTCGTACTCACCGAGGCGGCGCGTGCTGCGCTCGGTGGCGCCGCAACACATCGCGCGACCAGCTTCATCATCGCCAGCGTGTTCGATCGCTGGCACGAAGCACACCCGGAGTGGCGCGTGATCGAGGCCGCGGATCAAACGTCCGAAGGCGAGCCGATGATCGAAGTCCCGCGCGTCCCGATCGCGGGCTACGAAGTCGGGCCGGTTTGGTTCACGCGCCGGCCGGACTCGGCGTTCCACGAGTTCATGGCGCAGTACATGGACAAGCCGAGCGATGGCGCTTTCGGCGGATCCGGTTTGAGGTACTTGCGCGTCACGGTCGACTGGACGCGCGGCGTGGCGGCGTTCGAACGGTGACGGCGCCGTAGTCGCTGTACGCTGCCGCCATGATCGAATTTGTCGACCTCGCGCGGGCCCGGGACGCTGCCGGCGTTTGTATCGTGCTCAGCCCGATCGTGCCGAGTCCGTGGTCGGAGGCCGCCAAGGGCGTGTTCCGGCTCGCGCGCGTGCCACTCACCGCGGTGCGCAAGACGCGCGAGAACGCCGCTGAAGTCACCACGTGGACCGGGGTCGACAACGTGCCCGCGGTGGTGCACGGCGCAGAGCCGGTGCGTACGACGTCCGCTGCGATCGTCGCGCTTGCCGCTCGCCTCGGCGGCCCCGACACCGTGTTGCCTGCGGATCCTGCCGCGCGAGCCGAGATCATGGGCGCGATCGAGCTGATCGCCGGCGAAGACGGGCTCGGTTGGAACGGGCGGCTCGCTATGATCGACGCCGGGCTGACCACCGGCCGCGGATTCTCGAAGGGCATCGCCGAATACCTCGCGCGCCGGTACGGCTACTCGCCCGGCATCCTGCCGAACGTCCGCCAGCGCGTCGCGACACAACTCGCGATTCTCGACGCGCGGCTCGGTAGGCACGGCACGTACCTCGCCGGCGCGAACGTGTCCGCGCTCGACGTCTACGCGGCGACGTTCCTGACCCCGTTGTTGCCGATCAGCGACGAGGCCTGCCCCGCGATGGCCGCGCCGGTGCGCGCCGCGTTCGCTTGCGCGGCCGAGGAATTCGGCTCGCTGGTCTCGCCCGCGCTCGTCGCGCACCGCGCGATGATGTTCGAGCGCCACCTCGAGTGGCCGATCGCTCTGTGACAGCTTCGGCTCAACCGTAGTCGCCGGCGAGCAGCGATACTGCGATCGTGGGTCGTGTAGTTCTCGCGCTCGCGGCGTGGTGCGGATGCGGACGACTGGGCTTCTCGGTGATGAGCGTGATCGCGATCGTGCCCGGCCCGTAGCTACGCAGACTTCGCGTTCGCGGCCATCAGCAGTTGCGTGCGGATCAGCTCGTCGAGATCGCCGTCGAGCACCCCGTCGACATCCGACGTCTTGAGGTCGGTGCGGTGGTCGGCGACCTGCTGATACGGGAACAGCACGTAGCTGCGAATCTGCGAGCCCCACTCGATCTTGAGCCGCGCCTTCGCATCCTCGGCCGCCTTCGCTTCGCGCTTCGCGAGCTCGTAGTCGTAGATCTTGCTGCGCAGCATCTTCATCGCCTTCGCCTTGTTCGAGTGCTGGCTGCGCTCGTTCTGGCATTGCACGACGATGCCGGTCGGCATGTGGGTGATGCGCACGGCCGAGTCGGTCTTGTTGACGTGCTGACCGCCAGCGCCGCCGGCGCGATAGGTGTCGATCTTGAGATCCTTTTCGTCGATGTCGACTTCGATATCGTCGTCGATGTCCGCGGTGACCGTGACCGCGGCGAACGAAGTCTGGCGCCGGCCGTTCGCGTCGAACGGCGAGACCCGCACGAGGCGGTGCACGCCGTTCTCGGCCTTGAGCAGGCCGTACGCGTAGTCGCCGGCGACCGTGAATGCCGCGCTCTTGATCCCGGCTTCTTCCGCGAAGGTCTCGTCGAGCACGTCGACCTTCCAGCCTTTGCGCTCGCAGTAGCGGATCAACATCCGCATCAGCATCATCGCCCAGTCGCTCGCATCGACGCCGCCCGCGCCCGCCGTGATCTGTACGATCGCACCGCCACTGTCGAGCTCACCCGACAGCATGCGCCGGAACTCGATATCGTCGAGAGC
>CAZDGY010001177.1:0-2123 GCA_964504685.1 uncultured Kofleriaceae bacterium
GGTCGGGCATTACGGGATGACGACGACCGAGTTGATCTTCCCGACGTTGCCGCCGGCCGGATACGCGTACGACGCGTAAGTTGCGAGGCCCCACACCATGATCGTGAACGCGCCGGTAGACATCGCGGTGTGGCGACCATTCGTGCACGTGCCGACCGGGTTGATCCGCTGCAGGTCAGCGTTCGTGATCTGATACTCGCTGCCGTCACCGACCGGTTGCCAGCCAGTGAGCGTGCCGAGACAATCGACCGTCACGTCGGCGAATCCGGTCGCGCTTGCTTTGCGCACGAACACGAGGTTCGTCGTCGTGTAGGTCGGATCGGTGAAGAACACGTAGCTGGACAGCCATTGCGCCGGCGGCACGATGTTCACGTACTCCTCGTCGCCGAGGCAATTGCCGTAGGTCGGGTCATCGGCGCCCGGGCGGCTGCCGCTGTCGACGTTGCAACCCGACATGTACTGGCCGACGTAGAACGGGTGCATCGCGTCTTGGCTCGTGACGATGAACGGCACGGTCGACTCGAACTGCAGGACTTGGCCAACGCCGAGCGTGGTCGGTGCGCCCGCCACCGCCGGCGAGTACGACAGCGTGGTGCCGGCGGTCGTGCCGACGAGCCGGTACTTGATCGATTCGGGTTGGAGATCGGAGCGTCGCGTAGCGTATGGCGGCGCGACATACTCGGAAGCGAGCGCAGACACCGGCGCGATCTGTTGATGACCGGAGTCGCACCCGCCACCCGACGAGGTCGCGGACATTTCACACAAGTAGGGGTGCCACCCGTGTCCGAGACCGGGTTGTTCGACGTGATCACGCTGCCCGCCATATCGCCGGCGTCTTGCCATTGCACGTATTGGCCGGCGTTGAGCGTGTACGACGTCGTGGTCCCCGCCGGCGCGGCGGCCACACTTGTGCCCGCGGGCAGCGCCGACGTCGGGTTGATCTGTACGGTCGTGTTGTCAGTCGCGGCCACGACCTGCCCCCAACCCGGACCCGTCGTCGGTTCTGGACCGGCGGTGACGTAGTTCGTCCCCCACGCGCTCGTCGGCAAGAGCAGCTCGGCGCTCGGCAGGAATGACGTCGCGCCGCCGTAGGGCAGGATGTCGTAGGCGCTGACTGGCACGCTCGTGGTCAGGTGGAACGCCGTTCCAAGGCCAGTCGCGGGGCGGCTGCCGCCTCCGGCGCCATAGACTGCGGATCCATCGGTGGTCGACACCGCCGGCGTGATCGGACAGCTGATCGGCGTGATGTTGACCGCGTTCGGATCTGACGACATGAACAGTACGCCGAGGCTCGAGCTCGCAATCCCGGTCGACGGAATCGCCGGCCAGGTCGACGCATCGACCGTTCCGTTGGGCACGCGCCCGAACATCACCGGGTCGTAGCTCGTGCCGCCGCGCGAGATCGTCACGACGGCATCCTCGGGCCAGTTGTTCGCGAGGAAGATCGCGAAGCACGGCGGCAAGTCGTACACGTTGAACGACGGGGTCGCGACGACGAAGTCGCAGCCGACCGAGCCTTGGCTGGTCGCCGCCGCCTGACACGCAGGAACGCACTGACCGTTCGCGCACCCTTCGTCGTTCGGGCACGTCTCGATCACGTTGCCGTCGCCATCGAGCACGTTGTGGAGATCCGAGCTGCACGACGCACCGACGATGGCGTCGCCGCCACCGCCGCCACCGCCGCCGCCGTCACCGTGGCCGCGTGCGGAAGGCCCGCACGCGACGAGCGCGAGCGCGGACGCCGCGAGCAGCCAGCGCGCGAACATCGGTTACTTCGTCGGGCCTTCGCGAGCGATGACGATCGTGCTGAGGTCGAGGCCGCCGGCGTACCAATAGCTCGTGTACTGGCCGTAGCCGTAGACCGTGATGCCGAACGGCATGTCGCCGGTGATGTTGTGCGAGCCGTCGCCGTTCGGGCCCGCGGTCAGCGGGTTGACGCGGCCGAGCGAATAGCCGGTGGCGCCGATCGCGTTGAACGTCACGGGCATGCCGTCGAGCATGACGGTCGCACCGGTCGGCGCGGTGACGTCGACGTAGTTGCTGTCGTAGCTGATCGGCGCGTGGAACAGGTAGCTCGTGCGGAACTGCTCGACCGGAACCGCGAGCGCCATCGCCGGGTCGCC
>CAZDGY010001178.1:0-2121 GCA_964504685.1 uncultured Kofleriaceae bacterium
TGAACGACGAGCCGCACCCGCAGGTCGACTTGACGTTCGGGTTGTTGAACTTGAAGCCGGCCCCCTGCAAGCCTTCGACGTAGTCGACTTCGGTGCCCACCAGGTACATCAGGCTCATCTCGTCGACGACGCACTTGACGCCGGCGACCGAGAACTGGCGATCGACCTCGGCGGGCTCGTCGAAGTAGAGGTCGTACGAGAACCCGGCGCAGCCGCCACCGACCACGCGCAACCGCAGCGCCATCGTGGGCTCGATCGCCTCGGCCTCGCGGATCTCGTTGACCTTTACCGCCGCACCCGGCGTGATCAGCAACATCGACTCCGGGCCCGGAGCTTCATCAGGGACCGATTGGAAAGACGCGAGCGCTTCAGACATCGACCAGACCTTACCCTCACGTGAGGGTTATGGCAACCACTCCAACCGCCCTCGTTCTGGCGGTTTTCGGGCGGACGACCCTCCTGCGCTACAATCCGGCTGCTCCTTGATCGCGGCCGGGCAATCCATCGGCAACTACGTCGTGCTGTCGAAGATCGGCACCGGCGGGATGGGCGCGGTCTATCTCGCGGAGCACCCTACGATCGGCAAGCGGGTCGCGCTCAAGGTGATCCACCGCGAGCTCGCCGGCAATCGCGAGGTCGTCCAGCGGTTCTTTCAAGAGGCGAAGGCGGTCAACAAGATCGGCAGCGAGCACATCGTCGAGATCCACGACTTCGGAGTGACGCCGGACGGCGACCACTTCTACATCATGGAATATCTCGAGGGCGAAACCCTGGCCTCGTTGCTGTCGAAGCATCGCGTGCTCGACGTGATGCGGGCGCTGCACATCGGCGCGCAAGTCGCGGCCGCGCTCGGCGCAGCCCACGCCGCGGGCATCATCCACCGCGATCTCAAACCCGACAACGTGATGTTGACGACGCGGCTCGGCGATCGCGACTTCGTGAAGCTGCTCGACTTCGGCCTGGCCAAGATGTTTCAGAGCGGCCAGAACGCGGTGAAGACCGCGGCCGGCGTGTTGCTCGGCACGCCGCAGTACATGTCGCCCGAGGCGTGCGAGAGCCGGCCGAACCTCGATAACCGCACCGACATCTACGCGCTCGGCGTCTTGCTGTTCCAGATGATGACCGGCGTGCTGCCGTTCGACGGCGAGACGATGGGCGAGGTGTTGGTCAAGCAAGTCACCCAGCTGCCGCCCGCTCCGCGAGCGATCAACGGCGCGATCGCGCCGAGCGTCGAGCAGATCTTGCTGCGCTGTCTCGCGAAGGCGCCTGACTCGCGGTTCCCGACGATGCCGCAGCTGCGCGACGCGCTGCTCGATCCCGAAAAGTATCTCAGCACCTCACCGCCGATCTCGCCGGCGCGATCGATCGCTCCCGGCCAGGCACCGGTCGACGCGAAGACGATGATGGCGTTCGTCGCGCAGCAACAGCAAGCGCAGCCGGCGCACCAACCAGGGCAGCAGCGCACCGAGATCGGCACTGCCGGCGGTTACTTGCCGCTCGCCGCGCCGCCGCCGTCGCTCGGGCACGCGTCCGGATCGCAGGCGCGCACGATGATCGCCGATAGCGCGCTCGTCCCGCCGAGGCAGGCGCCCGGCCCCGATCTCGCCGCGCCGACGCAGCCGAAGATGAACACGATGCGGATCGCGACGCCGCTCGGCTACTCGTCGCGGCCGCCGCGCCGGATGTGGCCAGTCGTGCTCGTGCTGGGGCTGCTGCTCGGGCTCGGCGGTGGTGCGTTCGCGGTCGCGTGGTTCGGCCGAAAAGGCACCGTGGTCGCTAGCTCGGTCGACGGAGCGACGAAGACCGGCAGCGCGATGCCGGCACAAGGCAGCGCGGCACCGACGCCACAAACCGGCAGCGCGAAGGTCGCGCCGGTGACCTCGAACGGATCAGCGACGCCGCCTCCGACCGCGGGCAGCGCGAACGGATCGGGCAGCGGTAGTGCGAGCGCGGTGGTCACGAACGGCAGCGCGAGCGGATCGGGCAGTAGCAGCGCGCCGCCACCTGCGACCGGCAGTGCGACTCCTCAGGTCGCGAACGGCAGCGGCGCGGGGGCCGGCAGCGCAGCTCCACCGTCGGCGGCCGCGGCGGTCGTCGTCATCGACAGCACTCCGCAAGGAG
>CAZDGY010001179.1:0-2118 GCA_964504685.1 uncultured Kofleriaceae bacterium
GCGCGCGTCATGTTCACCGAGACCGGCGGTGTTAATTATGTGTTGAGGTTAAGTGTCGCGCTGCTCAGCCCGTGCAGGAGCTGGGCGCTGGTCGCGGACGTGTCGGTCGTCCCGTTCTCCGCGATCGCGGTCACCGCGTACGTCGCGTTGGTGTAGGACGACAGCGCGGGCGCAAGGATCATCGGCGTGGCGAGGGGCACGGCGACCGGCAGCTGGAGCACGCCCGAGCCGTCGGACAGCTCGACGCCGACGATGCCTTCCACCGTCGTGAGGCCACCGGGCGGGCTGCCGAACGCGATGCTCTCGGTGGCGGTCGCCACGCTCGCGAGGTTCTGGCCCGCTTGATCGACTCCGGCGGCGACGGTCAGCCCGGTCAGCCCAGCCCAGCCCTTGAGCGTGAAGATGTCGTCTGCGGGGTTGGTCGGCGTGCCGTTGAGGTCGTGATCGTAGAGCGCGGCGATCAGCGCGACCTTGCCGGTGCGGACGGTCGCGGTGAAGTCGCAGGTCGTCGTCGCCGCGGTGACGTCGCAGACGTTCGCGCTGTTCGCGGTCGCGATGTTGTTGACCGCGTCGGAGGCGAGCGGGTCCTGCGAGTAGACAACGACCGCGGTGCGGTGGTCGGCGATGTTGCCGACGGTGATGCCGCTCAGATCGACCGCGCCCGAGATGTTCGCGCTCGGCGGCGTCGGATCGGCAGTCGGCTTGACGTCGATCGTGATGTTCGCGCCGTTTGCGGCGACCCAGATCGCCGACTCGTGGCCGGCGGCCTGGACGAGCACGGTCTGGGCGCCGGTGAGGCCGTTCGCGGTGAATAACCCGGTCGCGTCGGTGGTGCCCGTCACCGTACCGACCTGGACGTTGGCGCCCGAGATCGGCGTCCGCGAGCTGTCGTCGATCACGTAGAGATTCACCACACCGTCGATCGGACCGTCGGCGATCCCACCACCGCTAAGGACGCGCGGCGGGACGTTGTTGCCGCCGGAATCGCCCGGCGCATCGCCTCCGGTCGCGCCACCCCCACCACCGCACGCAGCAACGCTAATCAGGCTGATCAACACTAGGCTTCGCATTAGGCAACCTCCGTGGCCTCTAGCGTATGCGAGTTGCGCGCCACGTCGATCAAACCGCAACGCTGCCGGCGCGGGCGCGCCCGTACCGTCGAGCGCCCGAACCTTGACTCCATCGCAACTTCGCTTACCTTCGACCACGGTGTCCGCACCCGACCGTAGCTGGACGATCACGCCGGTGCTCGCGTCGTTCTTTGCGTTCGTGACCATCGCGAGGGTGTGGGCAGATGGAGGTGTGACCGCGATCGCCGATCGGTTGACCTCGCCGCCCGGATCGAGCGAGGCGACGCCGACCGGCCCGAGCTTTGGCAGCCCGACCGACACCGACAACGACGGCGACTCATACGCCGCCGCAGACAACGGCGATGCGAGCGGCGCTGGATCGGCAACCGGTGGCGGCACGAGTGGATCGGCGACAGCACCGGCGGTCGCGTCGGCGCTCGACAACCCGTGCGTCGCCGGCAGCGACGACGCGCACTGCAAGCGCCACGCTCTCGACGGGTTCTATCGCGCGGTAGCCGACGAGAAGGCGGGAACGCTACGGCGGGCCGTGCGGGTGTCGTGGTACGGCGACTCGGTCGTCGCGACCGACGCGTTGCCCGGCCACCTGCGCGCGCGCATGCAAGCCGAGCTCGGCGATGGTGGACCGGGGTTCGTGTTCGCGGTCCCGCCGCACAAGTTCTGCGAGCACGAGGCGATCACGCGCGCGATCACTGGGACGTGGTATCCGCACGCGATCTCGACGCTGCAGACCGGCGATGGTTTCTACGGCGTCGGCGGTAGCACGGCGGAGACCAGCGACGGCCACTCGACGATCAAGCTAATCAACGGCAAGGCGTCGAGGGTCGAGCTCTACTACCTCGCGCAACCGGGCGGCGGTAACGCGAAGGTCAGCGCGGACGGCGCCGAGCTGATGACCGCGACGACTCGCGGCGACGTCAAAGAGCCGGGCTACGTCATGGCGAAGGTCGACGGCGGTGCGAGCAAGTTCGAGATCGCTGCGGCGGGACGCGTGCGGCTGTTCGGCATCGATCTCGAGAACGACACGGGC
>CAZDGY010001180.1:0-2117 GCA_964504685.1 uncultured Kofleriaceae bacterium
CCGATGATCGCCTCGCCGCTGTCCGGCGGGTCGATGCCGAGGATCGTGCGGATCAACGTCGTCTTGCCGGCGCCGTTGGGGCCGACGATGCCGATCCGGTCGCCCGGCTTCATCATCAGATCGAGCCCGCTGAACAGTCGTTTGCCGCCGAGTGTGCGACCCGCCTTGCGCAGCTCGACGATCGTGCTGCCGAGCCGCGGCCCGGTCGGCAGGCGCAACACGAGGTCGGCCTGCAACCGGTCTTCTTGCGCCGGCGCCGCCGAGACCGCGCGATCGAACCGGTCGATTCGCGCCTTCGCCTTCGTCGTGCGCGCCTTCGGTCCTCGCCGGATCCAATCGAGCTCGCGGCGGACGAACGTGCTGCGCTGGCGCTCGCCCTCAGTCTCGATCGCGAGCCGCGCGGCCTGCGCTTCGAGGAACGCTTCGTAGTCGCCTTCGTACGCGTACGCCTTGCCGCGATCGATCTCGACGATCCGAGTCGCGACCCGATCGAGGAAGTAGCGATCGTGGGTGACGACCACGAGCGCGCCGCGCCACGCCGCGAGCCGGGTCTCGAGCCATTCGATCGTCTGCGCGTCGAGATGGTTCGTCGGTTCGTCGAGCGCGAGCACGTCTGGGTTGCCGAGTAACGCGCGAGCGAGGGCGACCCGCCGGCGTTCGCCGATCGATAGCGTCGCGACCACCGCGTCGTTCGGCGCGAGCCGCAGCGCAGCCGCGACCGTGGCGACTGTATGATCGGCAAGCTCTGGTCGTACCAGTGCATCGCCGACGGTAACGCCTGGCAACGTCGGTTCCTGCGCGACGTATTCGAGCTTAAGCCCTCTACGCCAGGTGATCTCGCCCTCGTCGGGGATCAGCGTATCCGGATCCACCATCATCTTGAGCAGCGTCGACTTGCCGCTGCCGTTGGCGCCGATCAGGCCGATCCGGTCGCGCTCGTGGACCGCAAAAGACGCACCAAACAGCACCCGGCGGTTGCCGAAGCGCTTATGGACGTCCTGAACGGTCACCACCGCGGTCATGCCAGGGGGACCCTACAACCCTTTCGGCTTGTTCGTGCCTGCCGGCCATGAGACTCAGGGCGTCCTATGCAGGTCGAAACACCGTCCACCCCGAACCGCTCGTTTTCGCCCGCGGAGATGTTTCGCCGCATGGTCCCCACCCGTCGCTCGGATGCCGAAGCGATCGTACGCGAGCTGTTCGGCATGGCCGGGATCGAGATCGGCGGTCACGCGCCGGGCGACATCCGCGTCCGCGACCCGCGGTTCTACGAGCGCGTCGTGCGCGAGGCCTCGGTCGGGTTCGGCGAGGCGTACATGGATGAGTGGTTCGAGACCGACGCGCTCGACGTCACGATCGACAAGATCATGCGCGCGAACCTCAAGCAGAAGATCACCGGTAGCTGGCGGATGCGCGCGCTGACCGCGAAGGCCGTGCTGCTCAACCTCCAGGCCAAGACCCGCTCGGGAGCTTCGGTCGAGGCGCACTACGACATCGGCAACGACCTCTACACCCGGATGCTCGACGAGCGCATGGTCTACACCTGCGCCTACTGGAAGAACGCAAAGACGCTGACCGAAGCGCAAGAGGCCAAGCTCGACCTCGTGTGCCGCAAGATCGGCCTCGAGCCGGGCATGAAGGTGCTCGACCTCGGCTGCGGCTGGGGTGGGTTCGCGAGCTGGGCGGCCGAGAAGTACGGCGCGACCGTGCTCGGCGTGACGCTGTCGAAAGACCAGGTCTCGCTCGGCAACCAGAAGTGGAAGCACCTGCCGGTCGAGCTGCGGCTGTGCGACTACCGCGACGTCCACGGCACGTTCGACCGCGTCGTGTCGATCGGCATGATGGAGCACGTCGGCCCGAAGAACCACGCCGAGATGATGCGCGTGATCGATCGCTGCCTCGTCAAAGACGGCGTCGCGCTTGTCCACACGATCTCGAACAACATCAGCCTGCGCCACGGCACGCCGTTCATCTAGAAGTACATCTTCCCGAACGCGGTCGCCCCGTCGCTCGCCCAGATCGGCCGCGCGATCGAAGGCAAGTTCGTGATCGAGGACCTTCACAACATCGGGCCGGACTACGACCCGACGCTGATGGCGTGGTGGGACAAGTTCGAC
>CAZDGY010001181.1:0-2111 GCA_964504685.1 uncultured Kofleriaceae bacterium
GCCGCGACGACGAGATCCGCCGCACGATCCAGATCTTGTCGCGGCGCACGAAGAACAACCCGGTGCTGGTCGGCGAAGCCGGCGTCGGCAAGACCGCGGTCGTCGAAGGGATCGCCCAGCGCATCGCCCGCGGCGACGTCCCCGAGTCGCTGCGCGACAAGCGAATCCTCACGCTCGATCTCGGCGCGCTGATCGCCGGTGCGAAGTATCGCGGCGAATTCGAGGAGCGCCTGAAAGCGGTACTCAAAGAAGTCGCGAGCTCGTCCGGGCGCGTGATCATGTTCATCGACGAGTTGCACACGCTCGTCGGCGCGGGAGCGGCCGAAGGCGCTACCGACGCAGCCAACTTGCTAAAGCCCGCTCTCGCCAGGGGCGAGCTGCGCTGTATCGGTGCGACCACGCTCGACGAATACCGCAAGCACATCGAGAAGGACAAGGCGCTAGAGCGCCGGTTCCAACCGGTGATGGTCGAAGAGCCATCGGTCGACGACACCATCGCGATCTTGCGCGGCCTCAAAGAGAAGTACGAGGTCCATCACGGCATTCGCATCCGCGACAACGCGCTCGTCGCTGCGGCGCGGCTGTCCGCGCGCTACATCCCATCGCGCCAGCTGCCGGACAAGGCGATCGACCTTGTCGACGAAGCCGCGTCGCGGCTGAAGATGGAGATCGAGAGCACGCCCACGCCGATCGACGATCTCGATCGCCGCGTGATGACCCTCGAAGTCGAGCGCGCTGCACTCGAGCGCGAGAACGATCGCCAGTCGAGGCGCCGCCTGCCCGATGTCGAGCGTCAGATCGCCGAGCTCAAGGAGCAGGCGTCGGCGATGAAGGCGCAGTGGCAGCGCGAGCGCGAGGTCATCGCCAAGCTCAAAGCGCAGAACGCGCAGCTCGATTCACTCAAGAGCGAAGCGGATCGGCTGCAGCGCACGGGCGACTTTGCTCGTGCGTCCGAGATCCGGTTCGGCTCGCTCCCTCAGCTCGAGAAAGAGCTCGCGGCGCAGACCGCGATCGTCGACCAGCTGCGGGCCAAGGGCAGCTTCTTGCGCGAAGAGGTCACCGAGGACGACATCGCTGCGGTGGTCGCGAAGTGGACCGGGATCCCGGTCGAGAAGATGCTCGAAGGTGACGTGGAGCGCCTCGTCAAAATGGAGGATCGCCTGCGCCTGCGCGTGATCGGCCAAGACGCGGCGGTCACCGCCGTCGCTGCGGCGGTGCGGCGTGCCCGCGCCGGTCTCAAAGATCCGAACCGGCCGATCGGCAGCTTCCTGTTCCTCGGGCCGACCGGCGTCGGCAAGACCGAGCTCGCCCGCGCGCTCGCCGAGCTGCTGTTCGACGACGAGCAGTCGATGATCCGAATCGACATGTCGGAGTATCAGGAGAAGCACACCGTATCGCGGCTGGTCGGCGCGCCTCCCGGCTACATCGGCTACGATCAAGGCGGCCAGCTCACCGAAGCGGTGCGCCGCCGGCCGTATTCGGTCGTGCTGCTCGACGAGATCGAAAAGGCGCACGCCGATGTGTGGAGCGTACTGCTCCAAGTGCTCGACGACGGCCGGCTGACCGATGGCCAGGGCCGCACGGTCGATTTCAAGAACGTCGTCATCATCATGACGTCGAACACGGGCAGCCATCACCTGCTCAAGCTCACCGCCGACAACCGGGCGCAGATCGAAGCGCTCGCGATGCGCGAGCTCCAGGCCACGTTCCGGCCGGAATTGCTCAACCGGATCGACGAGATCATCTTCTTCGAGCCGCTCGGGGAGGCCCAGCTCGCCCAGATCGTTCGGATCCAGATCCAGCGGTTCGATACGCTGCTCGCGGAGCGCCAGATCACGCTGCACCTGTCCGACCAGGCAGTCGCCAGGGTCGTCGAGGCTGGCTACGATCCGGTGTATGGCGCGCGGCCGCTCAAGCGCGCGTTGCAAAAGCTCGTGATCGATCCACTCGCTACCAAGCTGCTGACCGGCGACGTCCAGACCGGTGACCACGTCGAAGCCGACGTGGAAGGGGATGCCATCGTCTTCCGCAAGGCGGCGAAGGGAGCGGCCGCCTAATGGCGCAGCAGCAGATCGATTTCGTGCGGCAGCAGACCACCAGCCGGCTTGCGC
>CAZDGY010001182.1:0-2107 GCA_964504685.1 uncultured Kofleriaceae bacterium
TCGATTTGATCTCGTCGCGCACCGCAGCGACGTTCGCGTTGCCGTACGCGCCGTGCGGTTGCGCCGAACCACATGCAGAGGTGATGAGAGCGATGAATAAGACAGCTGGAGTGACTCGCATAGATCCAGAGATACCTGGGTCGACGCTGCGGTGTACAAAGATTTTTTGCTCGTCGCACGTGTCGCGCGTGTCGCCCCATGTCGCGATAACTGTCGCGCCGCTGTCGCTCGTTGTCGCAGTTCACCGATCCGCGGCGCGGGAGTCGCGTTACTATGTCGAACATGGCGCGCCCTGACCCGAGCGGCATTGTCGTCAAGCCCGGTGCGTATCCGACGATGAAACGCGGCAGCGGAGGCGGCGATGACAAGACGCCCGATCTGCGTCCGAAGGCACCGCCGATCAAGTTGATCGCCGCGTTCGCCGGCACCGCGGTGATCGCGGCGGTGCTCGCGTGGTTGATCCACGGCTCGCCGGACAACACACCGGACCCGACGTTGACCGCGAAGGTCGCGTCGCTCGAAAAAGATCTGACGCAGAGCAAAGCTGATCTCGCGACCCAGAAGGCGTCGGCGGATTCGCTGCGCAAAGAAGAGACCGAGCTCAAGTCGAAAGCCGACGAAGCGAAAGATCTGCAGGACAAACTGTCCGCGATCGTCGGCAAGGCCGGCGAAGTCACCACCGCCGACGGCGCGGTCAAGGTCGAGCTCGTCGATCAGATCCTGTTCCCGGTCGGCGAAGCGGACCTGACGCAACAAGGCAAGGACGTGCTGTCGAAGGTCGGCGCGGCGCTCAAAGAGATCAACGACAAGCAGATCTGGGTGCAAGGCCACACCGACGATCAGCCGATCGTGCCGCGGCCGCCGAAGCTCGCGCCCGCCGCCGCGAAGGTCGCGACGAAGCCCGCGCCGAAACCGGTCAAGGGCGCCAAGCCGGTCGTAGCAGCGAAGCCGGCGACGCCGGCGAAGCCGGACAGCAATGACGCCGTGATCCCATTCGTCACGAACTGGGAGCTGTCGGCGGCGCGAGCGCTGACCGTCGTGCATTACCTGCAAGACGACGTGAAGATCGATCCGACGCGGCTCGCCGCGGTCGCGTTCGGCCAGTACCGACCGGTCAGCAAAGTGAAGGCGAAGAATCGGCGGATCGAGATCGTGTTGTACCCGCGCGCGAAGATCTCGCCGAAGTAGCCTGCATGCCCGGCGCCGGCGACTCGAGCTCCGAGAATATCTTCGCGGGCGAGCTCGTGATCGAGCCCACCGCGCCGAAGGCTCCGCGCAAGGTCGCTCGTCGGATCGGCGCATCGCTCACGAGCGGCGCGATCGCCGGCGTGTTGCCGACCGCGACCGCGTTCACGCTGTACTACGCGCAGTGGCGCGAGCTCGCGCTGCCGTGGTTCGAGATCGGCACGATCGCAGTGTTCTACGGGCTGGGCTGCGGCGCGTTCATGGCGCTGCTCGTCGAGCTCGCTGTGATGGCGTTCGTGCGGATCGGGAGGATCGCGAGCCCGCTCCGGATCGTGTTCAACCCGGTGATCGCCGCCACGCTCATGGCCAGCCTCGCGAGCATCCTGCCAGGCGCGCTCGGCGTCGGCATCTTTGCCGGCTATCACGGCCCGCCGGTGTCGACGCCGCTGCTCGTCGCCGGCTGCGCCGCGTTGTCGATGCTGCTCGCCGTCCCGCTCGCTCGTCGCGAACGCGCCGCGCGCGGCAAGCCACCGCGAAAGCGGTTTCGGGCGCTGATCGTGGTGGGCGGAGCGATCCCGCCGCTATCGCTAGCCGCGTTAATCGCACCTCCGCTCGTGGCCACGCTGAGTCGCAGCACGCCCACGCTCGGTGGCTATTGGGTCGGTGCAGAGGCCGGCGTGATCGCGGGAGCGATCGAGGGCCTCTACATCGGCGTCGTTACTCTTTGGTATTCTTGATCGTCTGCACTTCGGTGCGGACGAGCTGCGCGAACGTCTTCAGCTCCTGCATCGCAACGCGCACGCGGGTGCCGGCGGCCTTGTTGCCGTCCTTGTAGAACTTCTCGAAATCGCCCGCCATCGCGGCGACTTTTGCCTGAAGCTCTTGGTAGCGCGCGACGCCGTGGCCTGGCTCGGAACCGCTG
>CAZDGY010001183.1:0-339 GCA_964504685.1 uncultured Kofleriaceae bacterium
TGCCGCCCGGCTACGAGGAAGGGATGATGTACGGCCAGATCGCCTGGTTCGTGCCGTTCACCCGCCTCGCCGAGACGTACAACGATCAGCCGCTCGCGCTCGCCGCGCTCGGCTCGCAGCGCAACCACATGGCGATCTACTTGATGAGCGTCTACGGCGACGAAGAGCTGCGCAAGTGGTTCGAGGCCGCCTACAAGAAGACCGGCAAGAAGCTCGACATGGGCAAGTCGTGCGTGCGCTTTCGGCGGCTCGAGGACCTGCACCTGCCCGCAATCGGCCGCGCGATCGCCGCGCACCCCATGACGGCGTTCGTGGCGCGCATGACGGCCGCGCACCCCC
>CAZDGY010001183.1:349-2107 GCA_964504685.1 uncultured Kofleriaceae bacterium
CGTGCGTGCGGTTCAAGTCGCTCGACGGGCTCGCGCTCGATGTCGTCGGCGATGCGATCTCGAAGGTGCCGGTCGACGAGTACGTCGCGTCTTACGAGCGGCTGCAAGCGAAGTCAGCCAAGCCCAAGCCCGTCGCCAAGCCGGTCAAGCCGGTCAAGCCCGTGAAGGCCGCGAAGCCGGCGAAGAAAGCCGCGAAGCCCGCGAAGAAGGCCGCGAAGTCCGCCAAGAAATCGCCGAAGCGCGCGGCTGCGAAACGCGGATAAGCCTGCGCCCGTCGAGAAGACGACTACAAGACCAAGAGCCTCGCGCTCGCCGCGAAGATGGTCGACGTCTTCAAGAAGGACGCGAACGACTGCGACGCGATCGCGAACGACGTTACCGGGATCGTCAACGACCCGGACTTCGTCGCCGTGAACGCGTACGAGAAGACGCACGACGCCGACAAGAAGAAGTTCGACACCGAATCCGCGAAGATCGAAAAGGACTTCGTCGACGCCGCGACGCAGTAGCGCTCGCGGGTCGAACGCCGACGTTGCTAGGGACGTCGACATGACTTGAACCTCCGACGTCCGCGTCGCCGGCGCTCTCGAAGGGTGCCGCAATCACCGGTGCCGACGACAACGTCGACGGTGGAGTTCAGGTTCAAATTCAGTCAACGTCAACGTTACCTGGCTCACGGAACGAGCTTATAGCCCAGGCCGTAGACGGTCAGGATGTGTCGAGGATTCTTCTGATCCTCCTCGAGCTTTCTGCGCAGCTTCACGATGAAATTGTCGACGGTGCGGCTCGTAGGCGATGCCTGCATGCCCCACACCTTCTCGAGTAGCTCGTCGCGCGAGACGGTCTCGTCGCTCTTCTCGCGCAGCAGCTTCAGCACTTCGAGCTCGTAGAACGTGAGCCGCTTGGCGGCGCGGCCCTTGTTCATCGTGTGCTTGCGCGCGTTGATCGTCCACGTGCCGATCGCAAACGTCTCGTCTGATTGCGAGCTCATCCGCGCCTGGCGCCGGAAGATCGCGTTGATCCGAGCGATCAACTCGGCTACCGAGAACGGCTTGGTGACGTAGTCGTCAGCGCCCGCTTCGAGCCCGCGGATCTTGTCGCTCTCCTGCGCCTTCGCGGTCAGGATGATGATCGGCACGGTCTCGTTCTTCTGGCGCAGCGTCTCGCACACCCGGTAGCCGTTGTCGTCGGGCAGCATCAGGTCGAGCAGCACGCAATCCGGCGCGATGTCGAGGGCGGCCGCGAGCCCTTCGGCGCCGGTGCCGCGCGCCTCGACTTCGAAGCCTTCGAACTCGAGCGCGTCGCGCAGGCCGCGAACGATATCGGGCTCGTCCTCGATCACGAGGATTCGCTTTTTCGCTGCCTCCTCTGCCACCGCGTCATTCATATCAGGAGACTGTTCCGCTTTCCGCAAAAACGGCCCGCGCGAGTAACGCGCGGTGGGGTGAATTCGGCGGCGCTGCCGCCGAATTGGGGACGGGAACGTCCCCCTTAGACGATCGGCAGCCAGATCGAGAAGGTCGCACCCTTGCCCGGCTCGCTCGTGACCTCGACGTCGCCGTGGTGAGCGCGCGCGATATGCCGGACGAGTGCCAAGCCGATGCCGGAGCCGCGGATCGGCTGCAGCCGCACCGCTCGCGCGCGATAGAACCGGTCGAAGATCTGCTCTTGCTCCTCGAGCGCGATGCCCGGGCCGAAATCGTGGACCGAGAGCACGAGCCGGTCGCCCTCGCGCGCGAGGGACAGCTCGATCCGCTT
>CAZDGY010001184.1:0-2103 GCA_964504685.1 uncultured Kofleriaceae bacterium
CGATGTCGGCGCCAGCGCGGTCCGGCTGTTGACCAACAACCCGGACAAGCGGACCGGGCTCGAGCGCGCCGGCATCACGGTCTCTGCGGTCGTGCCTCACTGGGTCGGTGCGACGGCGGAGAATGCGGAATACCTCGAGGCCAAGCGCCAGAAGCTAGGACACCTGAAATGATCACCGAACCGCAGATCCGCGACGCGCTCGCCAAGGTCATCGACCCCGTGCTCGAGCACGACATCGTGAGCTATCGGATCTATCGCACCGCCGAAATCTCGGGCGACGACGCGCTCGTCCGGCTCGACATCCCGGGCCACGCCTATCCGCTGGCCCAGCGCAAGGAGCTCGCGAGCCGGGTCGAGGCGGCGGTCAAAGCGCTCGGTGCGAAGCGGGTCACCGTGATCCCGGAAGTCGTCACCGCTTTTCTGCCCGCGCCGAGCGACAAGGCGACGTTGAAGGGTCCGAAGAACGTGATCGCGGTCGCCGCTGGCAAGGGCGGCGTCGGCAAGTCGACGGTCGCGGTCAACCTCGCGCTCGCGCTCGCGCGCCACGGTGCGAAGGTCGGGCTGCTCGACGCCGACGTGTTTGGCCCGTCGATCCCGACGATGCTCGGTCAGCCCGAAGTTCCGGCGCAGGCCTCGCCCGACAAGCGGATCGTGCCTGCGATCCATCACGGGCTGCGCGTGATCTCGGTCGGATTCTTCGTCGACAAAGATGAAGCGGTGGTGTGGCGCGGCCCGATGGTGCACCGCTTGCTGCAGCAGTTTCTCGGCGATGTCGACTGGGGCGAGCTCGATTACCTGGTGTGCGATCTGCCGCCGGGCACGGGCGATGTCCAGCTCTCGCTATCGCAGCTGATCCCGATCGCGGGCGCGGTGATGGTGACGACGCCGCAAGAAATCTCGATCATCGATGTCGTCAAAGGCATCGCGATGTTCGAGAAGGTCGAGATTCCGATCCTCGGGATCGTCGAGAACATGAGCTACTACAAGTGTCCGGCGTGCGGACACACCGACGAGATCTTCAGCCACGGCGGTGGCAAGCGGCTCGCGCAGGAGATCGGGACCTCGTTCTTCGGCGAGATTCCGCTCGATACCCGGATCCGGTTCGGCGGCGATGCCGGTGTGCCGGTGATCCTCGCGAGCCCGGACTCGGAGAACGCGCAGCGGTTCATGGATCTCGCGACCAAGGCGTCGATGAAGATCGCGGCGACCGTGCTCAGCAAGCCCAAGCGTTCGCCGCGGCTCGCGATCATCAAGTAGCCATGGGCAAGCCGCCAGGGTTTCGCGAGGACTACGAGTCGCCGAACCTCGACCACGAGCAGGATATGGCCGAGCACGGCGCCAACCCGCGAACGGCGAAGTGGATCTACGTCGTCATCATTGTGTTGCTCGTCGCGCTCGGGCTGCTCGTCGGCGTCGGACTGCACATCCCGAACGGCGACACGCCGTGAGCTCGCGCGCGCGATGACAACTACGTGACGCAACTCGGTGATCGCGCGCATGTCTTGCTCGCGTGCGCATCATCGCTGTGTTGATCCACCTTGTCACAGCCTGCAGTGCATCGTCCGAGCCCGAGCCCGAGCGCTGCGCGCCACCACCGCCATCGCCGCCGGCGCCGCGTGCGGTCCAGATCCCGCTCGTCGCGCCGCTGTGGGAGCTCACCAACGATGCCACGCTCGAGCCAGCTGGGATCGCGACGCGCTATTGCTGCACGGCGGCAGGTGGCGCGAGGCATCGGCTCGTCGAGATCGATCGACCCGGGCTATGGACGATCACGGTGCATCACCGCCCGACCGAGTGCACCGATGGAATGGTCGTGCTCGTCGGCCGCCTGGACGACCCGTTCCCGCAGATAGCCCGAGCGCAGTTCGCGAACCAGCACGCGACGGTTGCGATCGATGTTGCTCGCGTCGAGCCGCTCGCACTGTCGATCTACGTGGAGGGCGGGAAGTCGTGCTGCGGCAACGTCTTGATCGATCGCGTCGAGATCGTGCGGCGCGGAGAGCCCTGAGTCAGGATGTCGAACTGACCGAGCGTCACGGTCATCGTCGCATTTTGTCGGGAGCACATCACTTGGCCCCGCGACGTACTGGGCATGAAGCTCAA
>CAZDGY010001185.1:0-2102 GCA_964504685.1 uncultured Kofleriaceae bacterium
GCGCTTGGGTTCGGCGCAACGTCCGCGTGCTGTGGCTGTGCGGCCTGTGGCTGCTGACCATCCACTACTTCTATCTGTTCTACGAGAACGCCGGCGACATCAACTGGGTCGTCGGCTCGTTCATTACGGTCACCGCGGTCACGCTCGGGATGATGTCGCGTGCGTCGCTGCTGCTCTACTCGGCGCTCGCGACCGCATTGACGATCGGCATCGTGATCGAGATCCCGGCCCTGCGCCATTCGGTGTTTGTCCCGGGCCTGATGACGGTGCTGCTCCAGGCGAACATCGGGCTGAACTCGCGCCTCGGCGTGCTGCGCGACCTCGCGGCCAGCAACGACGAGCGCAAGCAACGCGCCGAGGAGCTGCGCGTGGCGAACGCGGCCCTGCAGCGCAGCAACCTGGATCTTCAACGGTTCGCGTACATCGCGTCGCACGACCTCCAGACGCCGCTGCGCAGCATCGCGAGCTTCGTCGACCTGCTGCAATCCACGTACGGCGACAAGCTCGAGGCGCAGGGCAAGGACTGGCTGTTGCGCACGAGCCAGTCGGTCGACCACCTCCAGACGTTGATCCGCGACCTGCTCGAATACTCGCGCGTCGACGCCGAGCCGCGAGCGTTCGAGACCGTGTCGATGCGCGAGGTGTTCGACCGCGCGAGCTCGTTGCTCGACGCTGCGGTGCGCGAAGCGAACGCAACCATCACGATGGACGAGCTCCCCGAGGTCAGAGGCGATCGCTCGCAGCTCGAGCAACTCCTGCTAAATCTGTTGGCCAACGCGATCAAATACCGCGGTGCCGAGGCGCCTCGGATCCACGTCACGGCGCAGCCCCGCAAAGACGATTGGCTGTTCGAGGTTCGCGACAACGGTATCGGCATCGCACCGAAGCATCAGCAGCAGGTCTTCGAGATCTTCAAGCGCCTGCACGATCAGAAGCAGTACCCTGGCACCGGCATCGGCCTGGCGATCTGTCGCCGCGTCGTCGATCGCCACGGCGGCAAGATCTGGGTAGAGTCCAAGCTCGGCGAAGGCAGCGCGTTCTTCTTCACGATCGCGAAAGGCACGGAGACTCGATGAACGATGCACTTGTCCGTGGACGACCCGCGGTGATCCTACTCGCGGAGGACAACGACAACGACGTCGAGCTCACCAAGCTGGGCTTCCAGCGCGCCAAGTTCGCCGTCCAGCTCCATCATGTTGCCAACGGCGAGGACTGCATGGCGTTTCTGCGCAAGGAAGGCCGCTACGCCGACGCCCCAACGCCAGACATCATCCTGCTCGATCTCAACATGCCGCGGATGGACGGCCTCGAGGTGCTGCAGGAGATCAACAAGGACGACCGGCTCAGACACCTCGTCACCGTCATGTTGACATCGTCGAAGGCCGACGAAGACGTCATCCGCTCGTACAAGCTGCGCTGCAACTCGTATCTCGTGAAGCCGATCAACTTCGACGCGTTCGCGAAGATGATCGAGTCGCTCGGCAACTACTGGTTCACGCTCGTCACGCTGCCGCCAAGCGACCGCATGTAAGTCGCGAGCTATTCATACCAAGCGCGCTCGCTTGCACTTCCACGAGTCACTTCCGCCGTCTGCCGATGCGGCGGCGCAGGTCGGACCGTGCAATGGACGGCGCTGTCGGCGCGGACGTCGTGGCGCGTACCCGTAGCGGCGCGTTAGCTGCGGAACCAGCCGAGCCATTCGGCGACGAGCCCGAGCCGCTCGTGATCGATCGTATACAGTCGCGTCCGGCCGCTCTTGACGTGCTTGAGCAGGCCGGCATCTTCGAGCACGCGGAGGTGGCGCGTCGTCGTCGGCCACGCATGCTCGAACCGCGCCGCGAGCTCGCCGGCCGTCGCGGTGCCGCCGCGAAAATGCAGCGTCAATAGGATCTGCCGCCGCGCCGGATGGGCGATCGCGTTCACGACGACGTCGAGCGCGTGCAACTTGTCGACCGGCGTGAGTGCTGACGGCGGAGCCGGCGCAACCGGTGGGTTGGCCGAACCGGGCACGACGCGCAGCGGTGACGCCCGCTTTGGCGCCTTCGCCCTCAGAGCTGCTCGACTTCGCAGATCACGAGATCCTCCAACACCGGGCCCATCGG
>CAZDGY010001186.1:0-2102 GCA_964504685.1 uncultured Kofleriaceae bacterium
CCTGTCCGGCAAGCTCGAGGTCGAGCTGTGCCCGCAAGGCACGCTCGCGGAACGGCTGCGCGCCGGTGGCGCTGGGATCGAGGCGTTCTACACGCCGACCGGCTACGGCACGAAGGTCGCCGAGGGCAAGGAAACCCGCGAGCTCGGCGGCAAACCGTGCGTGCTCGAGCACGCGATCCGCGGCGAGTTCGCGATCGTCAAAGCCTGGAAGGGCGACAAGTGGGGCAACTTGGTGTTCCGCAAGACCTCGCGCAACTTCAACCCGCTGTGCGCCCAGGCCGGCAAGATCACGATCGTCGAGGTCGAACAACTCGTGGAGGTCGGCGAGCTCGAGCCCGATCAGGTCCACCTACCCTCGATCTACGTGCAGCGGATCTTCCAAGGCACCAACTACGCCAAGCCGATCGAGCAAAGAACGACGCGGAAGCGAGGTGCCGCGTGAAGCGCCTCGATCGCGAGCAGATGGCCCGCCGAGTCGCGGCGGAGCTGTCAGACGGCTTCTACGTCAACCTCGGCATCGGGATGCCGACGCTCGTCGCGAACTACATTCCGGCAGGCAAAGAGGTCGTGCTGCAAAGCGAGAATGGCCTCCTCGGCATCGGCCCGTTTCCATACGAAGGCGACGAGGATCCCGACCTGATCAACGCGGGCAAACAAACCGTCACGACGATCGCTGGCTCGGCGTTCTTCGATTCGGCGCAGTCGTTCGCGATGATCCGCGGCGGTCACGTCGACGTCAGCGTGCTCGGGGCGATGGAGGTCAGCGAGCACGGCGACCTCGCGAACTGGATGATCCCGGGCAAGATGATCAAAGGCATGGGCGGCGCGATGGATCTCGTCGCCGGCAGCCGACGCGTCATCGTCATGATGGAGCACATGGCGAAAGACGGCAGCTCGAAGATCTTGCGGGAATGCACGCTGCCGCTCACCGGCGTGCGCTGCGTTCATACGATCGTGACCGACCTCGCGGTCATCGATGTTGGCAAGACCGGCCTGGTGCTGCGCGAACGCGCGCCCGCGGTCAGCGCCGATGACATCGCGAAGGCGACCGCCGCCCCACTCACATGGACCGGCGAGGTCCCCGAGATCCGTTGCTAGCCCCGGCCTAGGATTCGGCCGGCTACGTCTTGCAGACCGGGCGAGGATCGAATGGATCCTGGCCGCCCGGCGGCTGACACGTCGGCTGCTTCGGTTGCTTCGGTTGCTCGGGCTGCTTCGGCTGGTTGACGACCGCGTTGGGGTGCTCGTGCCTCGGCGTGTTGTTGTGCGGCGGAGGCGCTTTGTGCGGGTCGGTCGCGACGTGATCCGGGGTGTGCTCGACCGGGTGGTTCGGCGTGTGATCGGGGACGTGGTCGGCGACGTGATCCTGGCTGTGATCGACCGGCGGCGGGGTCGGCACCGGCGTTGGCGGGGTCGGCACCGGCTGCACCGGCGCGGCGGCCTTCTTGAGCGGGATGTCCTTGGCGTAGTCGCCGGTCAGATCGATCTTCGACGCGACGTCGACGTAGCCGTCGAGCTTGATCACGAGCGACGCCATCGTCGTGCCGGCTTCCTTGATCGCGGCGCTGCGCTTGATCTTGGTGTCGAGGGGCGTCACGCCGATCTTCTTGCCGGCGATCAGAACGTCAGCGCCGGGCGGATGCGAGATCACGTGCAGCGCGACGTAGTCGTCGACCCCGTCGTTCGCGGTCGCGACCGGAGGCGTCGTGTGGTCGGAGCCCACCGAGTTGTCCGGCGTCGCGCCGACGACCGAGGCGGCGTCCGCAGCGAACGTCGAAGAAGCGTCGGAGCCGCCGCCGGTGAGCTTGACCGCGATCAGCGCAACCGCGCCCACGAGCACGACCCCGATCCCGATGAACAGCGGGCGGCGGTTCGGCCGCAACGTCGGTAGGTCGCCGCCGAGCCCTGCGGCCGAGCCGACCTGCGGGAACATCGAGTCGCCGCGCGTCTGGCCCGGAGCACCGGCGTAGCCGTGCTTCGTGCTCGGGATCGCCACGCCCGATCCAGAAGGGGCCGACGCAAACGCACCCTGCGGCGTGCTGATCGGCAACGACAGCGGCTGCGTGCCGGCCGGCACCTGGGTTGGGATCGTGTCGGCGGCA
>CAZDGY010001187.1:0-2098 GCA_964504685.1 uncultured Kofleriaceae bacterium
GGTGAGCAGCAGCGCGTTGTAGAGGATGCTGCGGCGCCACGGCCCGAGCGTCGCGAGCGTGTACAGCCCGCACATGATCGCGGTCGCGCCCGCCGTCGTGCCGATCTCCGACGTGATCTGACGGCTCTGCAACACGAGCAGCGGCATCGACAGCGCGATCAGCCCGGCGAGCACACCGGCGCGTGGGCCGGCGCCGCGCGCCGCGATCAAGCCGATCAGCAGCGCGGTTAGCGAGCCGAGCAGCGCGAACGGCAAGCGGCGACCGCCGTCGGAGTCGCCGATGTTGTCGCGGCCCCATGCCGCGGCGCGCGCGGTCAGCGAGCGAGCTTCCGCATCTTTGGGCGCTTGGTGATCGCAATCGGTTTTGCTGCTCGCGATCGGCGTCGCCGGCGGCGGCGTCACGACCGGTGGCGGCGTGACCGCACCGGGCACACCAGCGGCCCCGGGTACGCCTGCAGCTCCAGGCACGCCAGCCGCGCCGCTGGTCTGCTTCGGTTCGGGCGCCTTCGGCGTGGCCTTGAGCGCTTCGGGATGATTCTTCGGCTCGTAGCCGTCGCGCGGCGCATCGCGGTCGGCGAGTTGGCGCTCCTGCGGTTCCCACAGGCCGAAGCCGTCCAGCCCGGGCACCAGGATGCAAGCGATTGCGATTGCCGCCGCCACGACGCTGGCGATCAGCAGCCACCTACGCTTGGCCTGGCTCACGTCGCGAAACTAACACGGTCGCGCTGGGTGTTCGCGGACATAGAAAATCGTGATCGTTACCGCATCGTTTTGTCCCGGTCGGCCGTGGTGTAGAGCACAGAGCACAAGGAGCACGCATGAAGGGCGATGGAACGAAAGCCAAGCCGTGGCAGTTGAAGACCCCACCGGGCACGTCGGCGTACGAGGCGTATCGCGACGGCGACGAGCTCGTCGTTCAGGTCGGTAAGACGCAGCTGCGCTACCTCGGGCGGGCGATCGACGATCTGCACGCGATGCTGGTCAAGCACGGCGATTGGGTGTTGCTGGGCAGCGCCGACGAGCAGAAGCCCGCCGTCGCTGACACGGTCGAAGCATGGGGCCGCTCGGCGAAGAATCCGGTCAAGGGCTGGTACGGGCTCAAGAAGGGGCTGCGCGGCCGGTTCGGTATGTACCTGCCTCCGGTGCTGGAGGCGCTCGGCCTCGCCGAGGTCGAGCACGGCCCGCGCAACAACCGGATGCGCGCGCTGCAGAAGGGCAAGTGATATCGTCGCCCCGTGCCGCAGCCTGTCGAAATTCTTGCCGGTGCGCGCGAACAGTTTCTCGCGCTCGTCGAGGACGTCCGGCCGGAGCTACATCGCTATTGCGCGCGCTTGACCGGCTCGGTGATCGAGGGCGAGGACATCGTCCAGGACACGCTCGCGAAGGCGTTCTACGCGCTGAGCTTGGCGTCGGACGTGCCGCCGCTGCGGCCGTGGCTGTTCCGGATCGCGCACAACGCGGCGATCGATTTCCTACGTAGTCATGGCCGCAAGATGACCGACGCCAGCGACGAGCTCGATGCGCGGCCTGCGGACGACCTGCCGGCGGATCCGGCGATCATGCGCGCCGCGCTCGCGAAGTTTCTCGCGTTACCGCTCGCCCAGCGCAGCGCGGTGATCCTCAAAGACGTGCTCGGCCATTCGGTCGAGGAGGTGGCCGCGACGATGGATTCGACCGTGCCCGCGGTGAAGTCTGCGCTCGTCCGAGGCCGGACCGCGTTGCGCGATGCGCAGGAGCAAGCGGTCGCCGCCGATGTCACAGCCCGCGCCCAGCTCGACGCGTACGCGCGGCTGTTCAACGCGCGCAACTGGGATGGCGTGCGCGCGCTCGTCGCCGAAGACTGCCGACTCGATCTCGTCGCGAAGTCGCAACGCCGGGGCAAGGCCGTCGGCGCGTACTTCGGTCGCTACGAAAAGGAAGCGATCCGGCTCGCCGTCGTGCGGCTCGAAGGCCAGCTCGCGCTGGCCGCATTCGACGGGCCCGACGCGAAGGCGCCGCGCTACTTCATCCTCATCGACTGGCGCGATGGCAAGGTCGACGCGATCCGCGATTTCCGTTACGTCTCGTACATCGCGACCGACGCTGCCTACGAGCTCCT
>CAZDGY010001188.1:0-2097 GCA_964504685.1 uncultured Kofleriaceae bacterium
GCGTGATCGGTGTGCTGCAGGCCACCGAGGCAATCAAGATCATCCTCGGGCTCGGCGAGCAACTCGTAGGGCGGCTCGTCCTGTACGACGCACTCGCCGCGCGATTTCGCGAGCTGGCGATCGCGCGCGACCCCGCGTGCGCGAGCTGTGGTGACGGCGTCGATCGCAACACGCTCGAGCTCGGCGACTACGAACAATTCTGCGCTGCGCGCTAAGCCCACGCGCGGCCCGGATCGGGGTAGATATGGCGGCGGATGTTGGCGATCGACCTCAAGGGCAAGCACGCGTTGATCGCCGGCGTCGCCGATGAACGCGGCCTTGGCTTTTCGATCGCGAAGGCGTTGGCCGAAGCCGGCGCCACCGTGTCGGTCGGGACTTGGCCGCCGCTGCTCAAGATGTTCAAGATGCTGCTCGCGCGCGGCAAGCTCGATGACGCGCGCCGGCTCAGCGATGGCACGCTGCTGGACTTTGCCGCGATCTACCCGTTCGACGCGGACTACGACCGGCTCGAAGATGTGCCGGCGGAGGTCAAAGACCACCGGCGCTATGCCGAGTGCGGCGACTTCACGATCGCGGGGGTCGCGGCGGCGGTTGCGGCGAGCGGTGGCGTGGACATCGTCGTCCACAGCCTGGCGAACGGCCCCGAGGTGAAAAAGCCGCTGCTCGAGACCTCGCGCGCGGGCTATCTCGCAGCGGTGTCGGCGTCGGCGTACTCGCATGTCTCGCTCGTCCGCCAGCTCGGGCCGGTGATGCGCCCACGTGGCTCGTTCCTGACGCTGTCGTACGTCGCGTCGAACCGGGTTGTCGCCGGCTATGGCGGCGGAATGTCGACCGCAAAAGCCGCCCTTGAGTCGGATGCCCGCGTGCTCGCGTTCGAGGCGGGGCGGCGCTGGGGTCATCGGGTCAACGTGATCTCGCCGGGGCCGTACGCGTCTCGGGCGGCCGAGGCGATAGGTCCGATCGACCTGATGATCAAGTACACCAGCCTAGCGTCGCCGCTCCGCAAGGCGATCACGGCGGACCAGGTCGGTGCGACCGCCGCGTTCTTGTCGAGCCCGCTCGCGAGCGGGATCACCGGCACGATTATTTACGTGGACAACGGTTTCGCTGCGATGGGAGTCCACGTCGATCACTCTGACGCCACCACGACGTGAACCGCACAATGCGTTAGGCTTTGCCTCGCGCATGCACCGGGTTGGCCGCACGCTCGTCGCGATCGCCATCGGTTGCACGATCTCGAGCGGCATCGCGCGCGCCGACGTTGACTCACCGTCACCGCCACCGGCGCCCGCACCCGACGCGCCACCGCCCGCGCCAGCACCTGAGGCGCCGCCGCCCCCGACACCGCAGCCGATCGACGTCAGCGGCCGGGTCATCGACGCGAAGGGGCACGCGATCAGCGGCGCGACCGTGTCGGTCGAAGGCACGTCGGTCCAAGCGACGACCGATCGCGACGGCAGGTTCACGCTCAGCGCGCCGGTCGACGCGACGCTCGACATCACGTCGGAGCACTACGCGGTCTCGCTCGCGACCGTCACCGGCCCGACACTCGACGACATCGTGCTAACGCCCGATCTCGCGAACGAGAAGATCGAGATCAAGGGCGACCCGCCGACGCCCGCGAACGGCGCCGCGCGGCTCGACCGCGAAGAGATCCAACGCTTGCCCGGCACCGGCGGCGACGTCGTGCGCGCGCTGACCGCGATGCCCGGCGTCGTCAATCTGCAGATTCCGCTCGGCTTCTCGGGTGTCGTCATCCGCGGCTCGTCGCCGCAAGACTCGAAGATCCTGGTCGACGACTTCGAGATTCCGGTGCTGTTTCACCCGCTCGGGTTCCGCGCGATCCTGCCGGTCGAATCGATCCAGTCGCTGACGTTCATTCCGGGCGGGTTCGACGTGTCGTACGGCCGCTCGTCGTCCGGCATCGTGCTGCTGACGACACGGCCGGGCAGCGAAACCCGCAGCGAGCAAGTCGAAGCGTCCCTCGTCGACGGCGGGTTCGTGCTGCAAGGACCGATCGGCAAGAAGACGCGCTACATGATCGCGCTGCGCCGCTCGGTCATCGACCTCGTGCTGCCGCTGTTCATCCCGTCGAGC
>CAZDGY010001189.1:0-2097 GCA_964504685.1 uncultured Kofleriaceae bacterium
GACGAGGACGAGAACGGGCCGCACCCCGGTGAGCCTGCACGATCGCCCTGACGAGAGCCAGAACGTTTGGCCATGTAGGATAAGGTAAGATTTTGGACTTCATCGCCCTACTCCACGATCATTATTTTCGTGAAGCGAAGACTCCCCGACCTGTCCAGTGTCCTCGAGGATCTGTCGTTCTCCGCCGGGCACCTCGTCCCGGTCTCGATCGCCGCGCCGATCGCGGCGTCGGGACCCGATAAGCGGGTCCATACCCGGTTCGATAAGGCGTTCCTCGTCGTGATCGGCAGCGAGATGTACGGCGATTCGTTCGCGGTCGGTCGCAACATCTCCGCCGGCGGGATCCTCGTCGAGATGAGCTATGCGCCGCCGCTCGGGACGATCGTCACCGTCCACTTCCAGTACGCGCGCGGCGAGGACGAGCCGTGCGACGAGATCGTCGCGCGCGCAGAGGTCAAGCATCACCACTACTTGAACTTTACGGGCTCGGGCGATGCCGCGTCGTCGCGCGCGATCGGCCTTAGATTCATCGAGTTCCTCGATCGCGGTGTCGCGATCGCCCCCGAGCGCGCACACTGAAATTCGCGGCCGCCGCGCAGCGTTCTGTTCTGCGGCTTGCACGTCGTTTCCCGATTCGCTAAGTCCACACCAGCAATGCGCGCAGCGCTCATCCTGACCGTCGCCGCTTCGCTCGCCGGCCCTGCGCTTGCCGCGCCCCACGCGCCGCCCGCACCAGTGACCACCGCACCCGCCGCGGCCGCGCCGACCGCACCGGCCAAGCCGATCGATCCCGCGCTGCAGGCAGTGCTCGACAAGATCGCGACCGGAGACGATGCCGCGCGCAAGGCCGCACTCGACGATCTCGCGAAACGCGCGCCGACCTCGGTCGACGACCTCGCCGCGTTCCTCGCGCGCCCGCACGTCGCCGCGCTCGCCGATCGCCACAAAGTACTCGACGCGATCAAGGCGGCGGTGCCCGACAAGACCGGTCACTTCGTGGTCCCTCAACGGCGCAGCGCGGCCGAAGAGCAAGCCGACGACGACCTCGATTGGATGGCGAGCCTGGTCAAGCTCGATCCCGCGACGCCCGGACTCGGTGAGGTCATCGCGGACGACGCGGCGATCCGCGCGCTCGCCGGCACGAAGGACGTCGCCGCCGCGCAGGTGTTGTTCGACGTCGCGATCGCGTCCGACACCGTGATCTATCGCGACGAGTGTGGCCGTTACCTGCGCAAGATGATGCCGTACTCGATCCCGGCCCTCACCCGAGAGTCGCAAGGCGACGGCGACCGCAAGCGCTACGCGACGTTCCAGCTCGAGCGCCTCGATCGCCAAGAGCCAGGCAAGGCCCTGTCGTCGGCGACCGGCGACGAAGCGCTCACCGTCGCGATCCTCGAAGTATTCCGCGCGACGAAACATCGCGAAGCGGTGCACGAAGTGTGGTCGAAGGTCGACGCCGACTCGCCGCGCGTGCGAGCCAAGGCGCGCGAGGCGTGGGAGGCGTACATCACCGGTCCACCGCCCCGGCCGGCGCCGCGCAAGAAGCTCGTGCTCCCCGGCGGCAAGCTGACAAAAAAGGAAAAGCCGCTGTGGCTGACCTACCGCGAGCTCGCCGACAACGAGCTACGCAAGGCCGCGAACGAGCTGCTGCACGAGGATTACCCGCTCGAAGATCCGAGCATCGACGACAACGAATATCACAAGGTCAAGACCGTCGCGGTCGACCTCGAGGACCTGACGAAGCGGCTGTTCAAGTACTACGACGACGCCCGGATCAAGCGCGACGCGGTGCAATGGGCCGCTGCGAAAGCGCTCGCCGACAAGGGCGACCTCGCGGGCGCGACCGCGATGCTCGACAGCATGCTCGCCGCGAAGCCGGAACGCGGCGACGCGACCGACCGCTCGGCGATGGCGAAGGTCTACTTCGCGTGGGCCAAGCAACTCGAAGCCAAGCAGCAATGGGACGGCGCCGCTGCGGCCTACTCGAAGGCCTATGGGCTCGACCCGAAGGGCGCGGGCTCGAATGATGCGCTCGCGGCCGCGAGCTACAGCCAAGGCAAGGCGCTCGAAGCCAAAGGACTCGATGGCGGCCCCGAT
>CAZDGY010001190.1:0-2093 GCA_964504685.1 uncultured Kofleriaceae bacterium
CGGATTTGGCATAGACGATGCGCAGTGAGCGGTTCTCGAACCACGCGGTTTCGATCGCATCGCGCACTTTGTCGGGGACCGGCAACGCCGGTACGCCCACGACTTGGAGCTGACCGATCGCATCGAGCAACTCGCGTTGCGCCGAGGTCGATAGCGCCGCACGCACTTTGTCGGACGCGCGTTGCACCGCACCTGGAAACGGCACGAGGCGTTGGTCGAGCGCCATCTTGGTCAGCGCGATCAGCAGCTCCGCCTCACGCGCGGTGAAGTTGATCGGCGGGAGTTGATAGCTCTTGTCGAGCGCGTAGCCGCCGCCGCGGCCGCGATCGGCCTTGATCGGAACGCCGGCGTCTTGCAAGGCTTGGAGATCGCGATAGATGGTTCGCAGGGTGACGCCGAACCGCTCGGCGAGCTCTCCAGCGGTGACTCCGGTGCGGCGGGCCCGCAGCGCGTCGGCGAGGGCGAACAGGCGGGACTTGCGTCGCATGAAACCTGACAAAAGGCTGTCAAACGTAGGGCGCAAGGTCAAGTTCGAAAGGACAAACCCATGCAACTCACAAAGCACACGATCAACTGGTTCAGGATTCCGGTCCGCGATTTGACGAAGGCGTCCGCGTTCTACGCCGCGGTCGTCGGCCGGCCGCTCAAGCGCGTCGACTTCGGAGGTCGGCCGCACGCGGTGTTTCAATCGCTCGGCGAATCTGCGGTCAGCGGCGCATTGGGCGAGGAGGCCGAGCCGCAGACCGGCCGGGGCGTGACGATCTTTCTCGATGTCGACGCGGTGACCTTCGCGCTCGAGCGTGCGGTCAAGGCGGGCGGCAAAGTGATCCAGCCAGCCACGGATCTTGGACCGCAAGGGACGTGTGCGCGCATCGAAGATCTCGATGGCAACGTCGTTGGTCTCCACACCGGAAAGGCGTGAAGCGATGAAGCTCCACACGTCAAAGATGTCGGGTAGCGCTCGTCGCGCAGAGCTCGTCGCGGTGATCCTCGGCGTTCCGCTCGAGCGCCAGCCGGTCGATCTCTCCGTTGCCGAGCAACGCGCCGGGCTCGCCGCGATCAACCCTAACGCTAAGGTGCCGGTGCTCGAAGACGGCGACTTCCGGCTGTGGGAATCGCGCGCGATCATGCAGTACCTCTGCGCTAACTCGCCGGATCAGACACTGTACCCCAGCGAGCCGCGTGCACGCGCCGAGGTCGATCGCTGGTTGTTCTGGGATGCGGCGCACCTGTCGCCCGCGGTCGGGCCGATCACATTCGAGCGGATGTGGAAGAAGCTGATCGGCCAGGGCGATGCCGATCCTGCGTTGATCGCGCGCTACGAGCGGTTCCTGCAGCAGTTCGCCGCCGTGCTCGACGCGCAGGTCGCGGGCAAGACGTGGATCCTCGGCGACACGCTCACGCTCGCCGATCTATCGATCGCGGCGACGCTGATGTACGCGAAGCCGGCGCGACTGCCGCTCGAACGTTACCCGAATCTGCTCGCATGGTTTGCCCGCGTCCAAGCGCAACCCGCGTGGCGCAGCACCGAACCGCCGGCGATGGGTTGGTGAGCTGATGATTGCGACCGCGTTGGTCATTGGTTGGTTGGCTGCGAACGCGGTCGCGTTGCGGCGGAGTCGGCTTCGCCAGGAACTGAGCTAAAGTGGCGGCGATGGCGAAGCCGCGAGCCGGCAAAAAACCTGTGGCGTCGATCGTCGATACGATCGCGCCGGCGCGAGCTGCAGCTCCCGACGCCGAGGCTCGGCACGAAGTCGGCACCGGGCTGTTCCGGCTCAAGGCGCCCTTCCCGCCAGCCGGCGATCAACCGCGTGCGATTCGCGAGCTGATCGAAGGCCTGCGCCGCGGCGACGAAGCGCAGGTCCTGCTCGGCATCACCGGCTCGGGCAAGACCTTCACCGCGGCGAACGTGATCGCCGAGACCGGTCGGCCGACGCTGATCATCGCGCACAACAAAGTGCTCGCCGCCCAGCTCTACGGCGAGCTCAAAGAGCTATTTCCCGACGCTGCCGTCCACTACTTCGTTAGCTATTACGACTACTACCAGCCCGAAGCGTACGTGCCGACGACCGACACGTTCATCGAGAAGGACT
>CAZDGY010001191.1:0-2092 GCA_964504685.1 uncultured Kofleriaceae bacterium
CACCGAGCGTCGCCGTTGCGGGCGAGCCGTTCGCGACCGCCTCGAGCGCGCTGTCGTTCATCGCGATCACCGACGGGATCACGCTGTCTGGCTCCGCGGTCAGCGCGATATCGTTGAACCCGGAGCCGAGCGCGGTCGTGAAGAACTGCACCTTCGACGTCGAGCCCGCGGTCGCTGCGATGCCACCCGACGACGCGAGTTGGATCGGTGCCGGAATCGCGAGCTGCGTGATCGCGACGTAGTACTCGGCGGGTTGGCCATCGTCGCCCGACACGACCGGGAACCCCGTGCCGCCGGTGACGAACGGCAACAGCGTACGCGATGCGGTGATCGCGAGCAGGTAGGTCCCGGCCTCGGGCACGAACAGCTGGCGCGTCGACGTATCGCCGCCGAGGTTGATCCCGAATCGCTCCCACGCTGCGACCGGATCGCCGGCGGCCGTCGTCTGCGCGAACGACACGAACCCGGCGTCGAGCCCGTGCAGCCCGACCGCGGAGATCGAGAGCAACGTCGGCGCCGTGATCGTGACGAGATACGAGTCGACGTCGGGATCGACCTGGCCATCGCCATCCGCGTCTTCGAACGGAACGATCGTGCCGTGCAACACGAACGCGTTGCCGATCGGCTTCAACGCGACCAGTCCCGCGGGATTCGGGCTCGGTTCGAGCACCCCGAGCCCGTTCGGCTCCGGCCCCTCCTCGTCGTCGATCGGGGTCGACGTCGGCAGGACGCACTGATCGCCGATCAACATCGTGCCATCCTGGCAAACGCTCGGATCGGGCATGCAGGTGTTCGTCAGCGGGTCGAGCACCGTGCCGCTGCCGCAGGTCGTCGCAGGCAAGCACTCACCGTCGGTGTCGATCGTGCCCGGCCCGCACGCTTCGGAGTTGTCGCCGCAGCCGACCGCGAGCAACGCCAGGACTCCAAGCAGGGGCTTTCGCATCCGGCGTAATGATCCGCGCGCGCATGCGATCGGGTCAAGCTTGGTCGCGTGGGGAGCACCGTGCTATTTCAGTAAGTGTGAGTCGCAGCCACCTCATCCTCGTCGCCGTCGCGGTCGGCGTGCTGGGGTTCGGTATGTATCTGCTCCATGCGGTGCGCGCCTCGCCCGCATCCGTGACGGCCGTCACCGGAGACCAACCCGCCCCACCGGCGCCACCTGCCGAGCGCGAAGCCGCGCCGAAGTTGCCCGATTCGGCGCGCCCGGGCATCGCCGCTCACTCCGGCGGGTTGACCGGTAGCCACAGCCCGATGGCGCCGCGCCCCGCGGACCCCGAGCATCCGCCCCTGCATCCGACCGTCGATCCGACGAAGCCACACCCGAACCTCGAAGCGATGATGGACGAGGCGAACAAGCAGTACGACGCGCAGGAGTACGACCAAGCCAAGACGCTGGCTTCGAAGGTGCTCGAGTCGCTGCCCGGCAACGTGCGGATGATGCGGATCCTGGTGTCGTCGTATTGCGCCGATAGCGAGCAAGACAAGGCGCAAGCGATCTATGTCCAGCTGCCGAAGCACGACCGCGAGCAAATGAAGATCCGCTGCGAGCGCTCCGGCGTCAGCTTTACCGACCCCCCGGAGTAACCGGCTGTGGTACAGGACACTGCGATGTCGCTTACCTTAGTTGATCAATTAGCGAAGGAACCAAAGCGCCCCGTAGTCGTCGGCGAGTGTGTCGACCTCATCGACGCGCAGGTGAAGCAGAAGGGCTTCATGGTCAAGAGCGCCTACGCCACGGTGAAGGCGCTCAAAAAGAAGTTCGTCCCCGAGGTCGTGGACGCCCTGCTCGACGAGTGGCTCGGCAAGATCCAGCCGCACTACGAGAAGTGGGAAGGCCAGAAGGCGAGCTCGTTCTCGGACTACATCATCGCCCGCTCGGACGATGTCGCCGAGGATCTGCTGTCGGTCACCGACGGGCGCGCCGAGAAGACGACGCACACCACCGCGAAGAAGGTCTACCTACGGATGCGCGACTCGGCGAAGCGCAACGTGGTCGAAGCGATCCCCGAGCTTGCTCGGATGATCGAAAAGCACCTGACCGCGTAGCGTCATTTGTCGGGCTGCATGCCCGTGCGCTGCGCGTTGCCGCCCC
>CAZDGY010001192.1:0-2091 GCA_964504685.1 uncultured Kofleriaceae bacterium
CCGTGCTCAGCGCCGGGTTCGTCGGCCTCGTCGTCGTCCTGAGCGGGATCGCGTTCCTGCTCGCGGTACGCCGGGCGCCACACCGCGCGCGCCGGCACCAGCGCGCCCGTCCCCGAACATCGAGCTTGGCGAGTAGCGCCGCGTCCGTGGGCGCGCCGGTCGCGACCGTCGCCGGTATCCGTTTCGCGCTCGAGTCAGGGCGCGGGCGCGACGCCGCACCCGTGCGATCGGCAATGCTCGGCGCCCTGCTCGCGATCGTCGTGGTGAGCGGCACCCTGACATTCGGTGCGAGCCTGCGCACTCTCGTGTCGCATCCGGCGCTCTACTGCTGGAACTGGAACGACGAGATTCTGACCAAAGGCGGTGGCGGCGACATCCCGTTGCCTGCCGCGCAGGCGCTGCTCGACCACAACCACGACGTTGCCGCGTGGAGCGGTGTGTACTTCGATTCGCTGCGGATCGACGGGAAGACCGTGCCGGTCATCGCCACGCAGCCGAACGCGGCAGTGCAGCCGCCGCTGCTCTCCGGACACGGGCTGGAGGCAACCGATCAGATCGTGCTCGGCGGAAGCTCACTCGCGCAGCTCGGCAAACGCGTCGGCGACTCGGTGGAAGCGAGTTACGGCGCGTCGGCGCCAACCCGGCTGCATATTGTCGGAACGGCAACGATGCCCGCGGTCGGTCCGGCCGAGCAGCTGCACCTGTCGATGGGCACCGGGGCGCTGATCGCGTACCAACAGCTCCCCTATCAGGTGCGGAACAGTGGCGAATCCCACGCACCCGACCGGACGTTCTCGCCGAACGCGATCTTCGTCCGTCTGCGGCCGGGAGTAAATCCTGCTCGCGCCCTCACGACGCTTCGCCGCGCGGTCGCGGCCAGGAATGGCCTGGCCTCCGTCGTGTCGGTGCAGCGGCCCGCGGAGATCGTCAACTACCGGTCGATGGGCTCCACACCGGCGCTGCTCGGTATCGCGCTCGCGGCCGGCGCGCTCTCGGCGCTGGTCCTCACACTCATGGCGTCGGTTCGGCGCCGCCGACGCGATCTCGCGCTGCTCAAGGCCCTCGGTTTCACCCGCCGCCAACTCGCGGCCTCCGTAGCGTGGCAGTCGACGATCGCGGTAGGTATCGGTGTGGTCGCCGGCGTGCCGCTCGGAGTAGTCGCCGGTCGTGCCCTCTGGGATCTGTTCGCGCACGAGTTGCACGTGGCTGCCCATCCCAGCGTTCCCGCGCTCACGTTGCTTCTCGTCAGCGTCGGCTCGCTCGTGTTGGCGAACGTGATCGCCGCGCTCCCCGGCCGTCAAGCCGCGCGCACGCCGGCGGCCTTCGTGCTCCAGAGCGAGTAGTACGCGCTAGTCCTCGTAACTCTCGAGGGGCGGGCAGGAGCAGAACACGTTGCGGTCGCCGTAGACGCTGTCGATGCGGCCGACGGGCGGCCAGTACTTGCGGAGCCGCAACGACGCGAGCGGGAACGCCGCAGTCTCACGCGAGTACGCGCGCTTCCAGTCGTCGCTGGTCACGTCGACCGCGGTGTGCGGCGCGTGCACGAGCGGGTTGTCGTCGGCGGGCCAGTCGCCGGCACCCACCGCGTCGATCTCGCCGCGGATGGCCGTCATGGCGTCGACGAATCGGTCGAGCTCGGCGCGGTCCTCCGACTCCGTCGGCTCGATCATCAGCGTGCCGGCGACCGGGAACGACATCGTGGGCGCGTGGAAGCCGTAGTCGATCAGTCGCTTGGCGACGTCGTCGACGGTGACGCCCGTGTCGCGCGTGATCGGCCGCAGGTCGATGATGCACTCGTGCGCAACCAACCCGTGCGCGCCGGTGTAGAGCACCGCATACAACGGCGCGAGACGCTGCGCGAGATAGTTCGCGTTCAGGATCGCGACCTGCGTGGCCTGCCGGAGCCCGGGCGCGCCCATCATCGCGATGTACGCCCACGAGATCGGCAGAATGCCCGCCGATCCCCACGGCGCCGCACTGATCGTGACGCCTCCGACCGGACCCGCGCTCCGCTCCAACGGATGGTTCGGCAGGAACGGCGCCAGGTCGGCGAGCACGCCGATCGGGCCGACGCCCGGGCCGCCCCCGCCG
>CAZDGY010001193.1:0-2089 GCA_964504685.1 uncultured Kofleriaceae bacterium
CAGCCCCAAGGGCCCGGTCGTGCTCGTCGTGATGGACGGTGTCGGCCGAGGCGCCGGCGACGAAGCCGATGCGGTCGCGATCGCGGCGACGCCCACCCTCGATCGCCTGTGGGTTCCGGGCGTGCGCGCGGAGCTCCGTGCGCACGGCAAATCGGTCGGTTTGCCGAGCGACGACGACATGGGCAACAGCGAAGTCGGCCACAACGCGCTCGGTGCCGGCAAAGTCTACGACCAGGGCAGCAAGCTCGTCGGCCGAGCGATCGCGAGCGGCGCGCTGTTCGAAGGCGCGACCTGGCATCAGATCGTCGAGCGCGGCGCCCGGGGCGGCGCGATTCATTTTCTCGGCCTGTTGTCCGACGGCAACGTCCACTCGCATCTCGATCATCTCGAGGCATTGCTCGGCGCCGCGGCGAAGGCCGGCTGCAAGCAGCTGTTCGTTCATGCGCTGCTCGACGGTCGCGACGTGCCCCCGCACTCGGCGCTGGAATATGTCGATCGCATCGAGCGGTTCCTCGCGAGCTTGCGCACATCCGGTATCGACGCGCGGATCGTGTCGGGCGGCGGCCGCATGACGATCACGATGGACCGCTACGAGGCCGATTGGGCGATGGTCGAACGCGGCTGGCACACGCACGTGCTCGCCGACGCGCGGCCGTTCGCGTCCGCGACGCAAGCGGTCGAGACGTTGCGCGCCGAGCGCCCGGGCGTGATCGATCAAGACCTCCCGGCGTTCGTCGTCGAGCCGGCCGCGCCAATGCGCGATGGCGACGTATGCGTGCTGTTCAACTTCCGCGGCGATCGCGCGATCGAGATCTCGCGGGCGTTCGACGATGCCGCGTTCGACAAGTTCGATCGCGTCCGCACGCCCGACGTGCTCTACGCCGGGATGATGGAGTACGACGGCGATCTCCACATTCCGCGCCACTATCTGGTCACGCCGCCGCGGATCGACCGACCGATGGGCGAGATCCTCGCGGCATCGCACATCAGCCAGCTCGCGATCTCCGAGACCCAGAAGTTCGGCCACGTCACCTACTTCTGGAACGGCAACCGCAGCGGGATGTTCGACGAACACAGCGAGACGTACATCGAGATCCCGAGCGACCGCGTGCCGTTCGATCAGCGCCCGTGGATGAAGGCGGCCGAGATCACCGATCGGCTGATCGCCGAGCTGCGCACCGGCAAGCACCGGTTCGCGCGGGTCAACTACGCGAACGGCGACATGGTCGGCCACACCGGCTCGTTCGACGCGACGGTCGTGGCGGTCGAGACGGTCGATCTCCAGCTCGCGCGGCTCGCGATCGCTATCGATGAACTGCAGGGAATTCTTGTAGTTACTGCCGATCACGGCAACGCGGACGAGATGTACCAACGCGACAAGCGCGGCGGTGTGATCCGCGATAAGCAGGGCGTGCCAGTCGTCAAGACCAGCCATACGTTGTCACCCGTGCCATTCTTGATCCACGATTCCATGCGCGGCGACCGCTACGAAATCGACCCGGCTCGCCTCGCGAATGCGGGCATCGCACACGTCACCGCGACCTGTATCGAGCTGCTCGGCCTGACTCCACCCGATGATCTGGAGCCTTCGTTGTTGAGGTTTCGATGAGCACTAATCCGATGAGCACCAAAGCGTTGCTTACCATCCTGCTCGCGGGCACCGCGGGCGTCGTGTTCTTCCTCTATGTCCACATGTCGGCGAGCGGCGGCAAGATCGAAGTCGGCACGAGCAAAGCCGTCGCGTGCGATCGCAACTCGGGCGACTGCCTGCCCGACGTCACCTACATCGACACGACCGGCAAGAAGTACGACCTCGCTTCGCTCAACGGCAAGGTCGTCGTCGTCAACTTCTGGGCGTCGTGGTGCGGCCCGTGCAAGAGCGAGATCCCGGATCTGTCGAAGGTCTACGATCACTTCAAAGATCGCGGCGTCGTGTTCCTCGGCGTGATGACCGATCAGGCGGGCGATCAAGAGCTGCTCAACTTCGCGAGCGATCACGAGATGACCTATCCGATCGTGCGCGCGAGCTCCGACATCATCACCGCCTATCACTATCCGCAGGCGCTACCGACGACGTTCGTGTTCAGCC
>CAZDGY010001194.1:0-2087 GCA_964504685.1 uncultured Kofleriaceae bacterium
GCGGCGCGGCCGATCAGGCGGCGTTCAAGCCGAAGCCGTGGTGCTTCCCGATCGTCGGTTGCTTCCCCGGCCTGGGGTTCTTCGACGAGGACGAAGCGATCGCGATGGAACAAAAGCTGATCCGCGACGGCTACGACACCGTGTTGCGCACCGCATCGGCCTACTCGACCGGCGGCCGCCTTCCCGACCCGGTGATGTCGTCGATGCTCGGCGGCGGCGACGACGCGCTGCCCTATCTCGCAAACACGATCCTCCACGAGTCGGTCCACGCGACCGTGCTGATCAAGGACGAGCAGTTCTTCAACGAGAGCCTCGCCGAGTACATCGCCGACGTGCTCACCGACCACTGGATCGAAGTGCGATTCGGTCCGGGCTCGCCCGAGCAGGTCGCATGGACGCTGGGCCAGGCGCGATATTTGACCGACGCTGCGCGGCGTTTGTCGGCGTACGCGGCGCTCAAGGCGGTCTATTCATCGAACAAACCGCGCGCCGAGAAGCTCGCCGAGAAGGCGAAGATCATCGACGCGCTCGTCGCGGACTTGCATATGCGCAACCGGCCGAATAACGCCACGCTTAACGAATCCAAGCTCTACAACGGGGGTGCCGCTGCGCTGCGCGAGGCTCACGTCGCGTGCGGCGATATCGCGGCGCTGATCCGGGCGGCGAAGACGCTCAAGCGCAAAGACTTCACGTCCGAGCTGCAAGACGATCTGACCCCGATCGGGAAGCTGCTGGGCGAGCGCTGCATGGCCGGTCAAAAGCGGACCTGAATGACTGTGCAGCGGGACGATCGTTTGGTACCCAAAGCATAAAACTGGATCACCGCGCGGCGGCGGCTGACCATCTTTTTTCGGGGGAACCAATGCGATCGCTCGCCGTCGTCGTCAGCCTGCTCGCTCTCACTGCCACGTCGCAGGCGCACGTTCGCCACAAGCATCGCGCGACCGCCGCGCGGACGACGACGCCGGTCGCGAGCACTCGCCGCGCCGAGCGCCACACCGAACCGCGCGACACCACCGACGGGCAGAGCATCGGCCAACCGTGGTCGGGTCGGTTGCGCGAAGCGACGAAGCTCGAAGAGGGCGACGGCTACGTCATTCGCCGGCCGTATCGCGCCTACGGCACCGCGACGACGGTCTCGCTGGTCGAGCAAGTGATCACGTCGATCCGCGCGAAGTACCCCGACAACCACGTGCTCGCGATCGGCGACATCTCGGCCGAGCACGGCGGGCCGATCACCGAGCACCACTCGCATCAGTCCGGCCGCGATATCGACGTCGGCCTGTTCTATAACGAGAAGCCGCGCGGTTACCCCGAGAGCTTCGTGACCGCGACCTCATCGAACCTCGACTGCGAGGCCACGTTCGCGCTGCTCTCGGCGTTCGCCGACACGTCGCGCGTGAACGGCGGCGCGCAGATCATCTTCCTCGACTACGACGTGCAGGGCCTGCTCTACAACTGGGCGATCGATCACGGGGTCGGGGTCGAGCGGCTAGAGCGGTTGTTCCAATATCCGAAAGGCCGCAGCTCGAGCGATGGCCTAGTCCGCCACTTCCCGAACCACGACAATCACATGCACGTTCGGTTCAAGTGTAACAACGACGACGGTGGCTGCCGCTAGCATCCGCGCTATGTGCGCACGATGGCGCGCTACGAACTAGTCAGCGGGACGTCGTCGAAGTTCTGGGAGCTCGAGCTACGCGGTAGTGAATTGCTCGTCCGCTGGGGCCGGATCGGCACCGCGGGCCAGCAGAAGGCCAAGCCGTTCGCGTCTCCGGCGGCGGCCACCGCCGAGCAAGCGCGCGCGGTCAAGAGCAAGCTCGCCGAGGGCTATCGCGAGGTGGCCAGCGCCGCCAGCGCGAAGCCCACGAGGGCGGTCGCTGCGAAGCCAACGAAGGCGGTCGCCGCGAAACCGGCGAAGCCGACCGCGAAGCCCGCCGCCGGTGCGACCAGCGCGGCGAGCACGCTCGCGCTCTACGACAAAATGATCGAGGCGCTCGAGCACAGCGGTGTCGTCAAGCTCGGTAAAACCGCGCGACCGGCACCGGTCGCGGCCAGCCGGCTGCGCGCATTCGAGGTCGAGCACG
>CAZDGY010001195.1:0-2083 GCA_964504685.1 uncultured Kofleriaceae bacterium
TTGTCGCCGACGCCGCTGAGCGCGCCGCCGACGATCCAGTTGAGCATCGCGCGTTAGCGTTCGTAACGCGCTTCGTTCGGGAAATCAGCAGCAAGCCGATCGAACTCCCCGAGGGCAGCGCGGTCGCTCGTGAGCGCGCCATCGGGATTCGCGATCCATGCGTCGGTTCGTGCGGCAACGCTCTCGGCGATGCCAGACCAGTAGCGGGCATCGGTGCTGTTGTCGTGCGTACGCCATTCGCGCACGAAGGCGGTCATCGCGGCGGAGTCACGACGCGCAGCGGCGAGATCTGCGGTGTCGAGGTCGCGCTGCGATGCCGAGGCATAACCGCGCGCGACGAGCGCGTGGTCGACCTCTGCGGGGGGCAGGGTCGCGACGATCTGCAGACCGCGCTCGATCTGGCGCGTGAGATCGTCGGTTCGGCCGACGACCTGATCGAGAAACGCGGTGCCGAAGCTCGCCGCGGCGTCGGCCTTGCGCGTCGCGACGTCGTCGGGCAATCGCGCGATGATCTGGCGGGCTTTGTCGTAGCTCGTGAGCGCGTCATCGGGCCGCCCGAGGTTCGGATCGAACACGTTGCCCTGAATGTCGCCGACGCGCATGTACGTCAGCGCGACCTCGCGTTCGAGATCGACATCATCGCCAGCCTCGGCGGCGAGCCGATCGAGGTACTCGAGCGCACGCTTCACGACGAGCTCGCGCGCCGCGGTCGCACCCTTCAGATCGCGCAGCTTCGGATCGAGCTCGAACACGAGCGAATGGGCGAGGGCGCGAACTTCGTCGAACCGCCGCTCGGCCCGTTGCGCTTGATCCGCCGCGCGGTGCGCTTGCACGAACGACACCGCCGTCGAGCTCGCGAGCGTCGCGACGGCAAATCCTGCGATCGCGATCTTGCCCCAGTGCCGGCGCGCGAACTTGCCGGCGCGATAGCGAAACGTAGCGGCGCGGGCCAGGACGGGCCGGCCGCCGAGATGACGGTCGAGGTCCGCCGCGAGCTCCGCGACCGAGCCGTAGCGCTGCGCCGACTGCTTGTGCAGCGCCTTGCCGACGATGTTGTCGAGGTCGCCCGCGATCGCCTTGTGACGCGCGCGCGGGCAGGTCGTGCTCGGCCGAGGTGGCTCGACCTCGCAGATCGTGCGGAGCAGATCTAGCCCTTTCGTCGTCGCCGGCACGACCGGCGTGTCGGTCAGCAGCTCGTACAGCACGCTGCCGAGCGAATAGACATCGGTCGCGACCGTCACCGGCTCGCCGCGCGCCTGCTCCGGGCTCGCGTACTCCGGCGTCAACAGCGGTACGCCGGCCCACGTCCGCGCTTCGCGCGATGCACCCGCGATCGGATCGAGCAGCTTCGCGATGCCGAAGTCGAGCAGGCGCGGCTTGCCGTCGCTCGCGACCAGGATGTTGCTCGGCTTGAGATCGCGATGGACGACGAGGTTCTGGTGCGCGTACTGCACCGCAGCGCACACCTGCGCGAACATCGCGACGCGCTCGCGCACCGACAGCTCGTGCTCGCGCGCATATCGCGTCAACGGCACTCCCTCGATGTAGTCCATGACGAGGAACGGCATGCCGTCGTCGGTCGTGCCGCCGTCGATCATTCGCACGATGTTCGGGTGATCGAGCGCTGCCAGGATTCGCCGCTCGTCGCGAAACCGCGCTACGAGGTCCGAGTTGTTGAACCCGCGCAGCACCTTGATCGCGACCTTGCGCTCGAACTGGGCGTCGTCGCGTTCCGCGAGGAACACCTCGCCCATGCCGCCTTCGGCGACGAGCTCGACGATGCGATACGGCCCGAGCCGCTGGCCGACGATCGATGGCTTGATCGTGGTCGAGATCCGGCCGATCTCGTTCGCCACCGCGCCGCGCAGAGATTCGCGAGCGCCGGTCGAGCTCGCGAGCAGCGAGGTCACTTCGTCGCGGAGCTCGCGGTCATCGCCGCATGCGCGATCGAGAAACTCGCCGCGCGGTCCGGTCGGCAGCTCGCTCGCCTCGCCGAACACCTCTTCGATCCGCTGCCAACGCTCTGGCGTCATGTCGCTTCACGTATGTGACGATGGATCCACACTTCGGCGAGCTTCAGGTC
>CAZDGY010001196.1:0-2083 GCA_964504685.1 uncultured Kofleriaceae bacterium
CGAGCTCGCCGACATGTTCATGACCGAGGCTGCGCGCGGTTGCTCGCGCGGCTGCACGTATTGCGTGATGCGGCGCTCGACGAACGGCGGCATGCGAATCGTGCCACGCGCCGACATCATCGCCGGCATCCCGGACGGCGCGCGCAAGGTCGGGCTCGTCGGTGCAGCGGTCACCGATCATCCCGACATCATCGGCATCGTGCGTGCGGTGGTCGACAAGGGTTGCCAGGTCGGCATCTCGTCGCTGCGCGCCGACAAGCTTAGCGACGAGCTCGTCGGGCTGCTCGCGCGCGGCGGATATCGCACGCTCACCGTCGCCGGCGATGGCGCGAGCGAGCGGATGCGCCGCGTGATCGAGCGCTCGACCCGTGCGGACCACCTGATTCGCTCGGCCGAGCTCGCCGCCGCGCATCGTCTGCATGCGCTCAAGGTCTACATGATGCTCGGCGTGCCGACCGAGACCGACGCCGATGTCGACGAGCTCGTGCTGCTATCGAAGCAGCTCGCGGCGATCCATCCGAAAGTCGCGTTCGGGTTGGCGCCGTTCGTCGCGAAGCGCAATACGCCGCTCGATGGCACGGCGTTCGCGGGCATCGATGTCGTCGAGCATCGGCTCGCTAGGTTGCGCGCAGGTCTGTCCGCGGCGGGGCTCGGCGGCAAGGTCGAGGTCCGACCGACATCGGCGCGCTGGGCGTGGGTCGAATACATGCTCGCACAGGGCGAAACCCGCGCAGGGCTCGCGGTCGTCGACGCCTATCGCAACGGCGGAACCTTTGCCGCCTACAAGAAGGCGTTCGCCGAGCACGACGTGACGCCGACCGGGCCGCGCGCACGCGTGCCTTCGAGCCAAGAGCTGATCGCGCTCAACCGGCGGAAGCTGGCTTTGGCGCCCGCACCCGGCGCCACGTCCTGAGCAACGGTCGCGACACCGGCCCGAGCCGCAGCATCTCGGGCACGCCGTTGCTGTCGACGACGACCCGCCCGGCCCACGCGCCTTTGTCGATCGATAGTCTCAGCTGATAGGCGCGCTCGGTGTCGCTCGGATCGTCGAGCCGAGTGACGGTCAACGAGCCGTGCAACAGCACCTCGGGCGCATCGGGATCGGGCTCGGCGATCGCGAGCGTCAGCTTCTCGCCGGCATCGATCGTCAGCGGCGCGACGATCCACATCGCGGTCGCCGGCGTGATCGCACCGACGAGGAGCTCGTGCTTACCCGCGTACTCGACATGGCTCGTACCTTCCGGCCGCGCGAAGTCGAGCGCGATCGCGTGATGGCCCGGCGTCAGGGTCGTGTGCGTCGTGACGACATCGTCCTCGGCGGTCTCTTGTTCGACCAGCCCGCCCGGCACTCTCGCCATCGCATACGCGCCGATCACGACGCTGTTATCGCCGACGTCGTAGCGGACGACGCGGGCACCACCGGCGAGCTCGCCGAGCTCGATCGGCTGCAAGTACGGCGGTGCGCCGTAGAGCGCGACGAGCTCGTCATGGATCGCGTGCAATCGGTCCTCGCCGAGCCACTCGCCGTGGACCATGACCCCGTCGATCTTGTCGAGCGCGCGCAGATCGGCGAACGGATCGGCGCCGAGCAACACGAGATCCGCGTGAGCGCCAACCGCGATCCTGCCGTCGTGTGGGTCGCCCAAGAAATCTCCGGCGTCGATCGTGGCTGCGCGCAACGCCTCGTAGGGCGACAACCCCGCTTGCGCGAACAGCTCGAGCTCGTGATGCAGGCTCTGGCCCGGCACGACGTACGGATTCGGCGTGTCGGTTCCGGCGAGCAACGGCGCGCCGGCTGCAGACAGCTCGCGAACGAGCGCGAGCTCGGTATCGAGCTGTGGACCATGTGCGACCTCGGCTGCGGCGCGAACCCGTGCGAGCACGTGGCGCGGCGACTTCTTCGGGTCCCAGCGCGCACGCCAATCGGGAGAGACATCGTCGAGCTCGGCGTCGGGCACGTGACCGCGCCACAGCTCGCTGTAGGTCACCGCGGTGACGAGCGTCGGACAGCTCCACGTCTCCGCGCGCGCGGTCGCGGCGGCGACCTCGGCGAGCGTGCCGGAGTCGGCGAACATCCAGCGCT
>CAZDGY010001197.1:0-2080 GCA_964504685.1 uncultured Kofleriaceae bacterium
CGAGTTACGACGAGGCGATCGCGCTGGTCAATCGCAACCCGTACGCGAACGGCGTGGCGTTGTTCACGAACGACGGCGGCGCCGCGCGCAAGTTCCAGCACGAGGTCCAGGTCGGCATGGTCGGCATCAACGTGCCGATCCCGGTGCCGATGGCGTACTACTCGTTCGGCGGCTGGAAGGCGTCGCTGTTCGGCGACCACCACATCTACGGTCGCGACGGCGTGCACTTCTACACGCGGACCAAGGCGATCACCTCGCGCTGGCCCGAGCCGCGTCATCGCGGCGTCAACCTCGGCTTTCCGCAGAACAGCTAAGCGAATCGACTAGCGCCGCGCGAAATGCGGCATCGGACCGACGAGCTTGCACGCGAGCGTCGGCGCTTTGCGCAGCGCGAGCGCGAAGCCAGTGCCGTGGCCGTCGAGGCAGCTGTCGCTATCGTCGTCGTCATCGAGCCCGAAGCCGATGCCGCTCGCCGCCGCGTTGCTGCAGTGACCGCTCGAGCACCGGCCGCCTTTGCAATCGGAGTCCGAGCCGCAGTGGCCGCACTTGCTGTCCGAGCACGTGCCGATCTTGCAGTCGGAGTCCGAGCCGCAGTGGCCGCATGCGCCGTTCGAGCAATTGCCGTTGCCGTGGCAATCCGAGTCGGAGCCACAGTGACCGCACTTGCCGTTCGAGCAATTGCCGACCTTGCAGTCGCTATCGCTTCCGCAGTGGCCACAGGTGCCGTTCGAACAATTGCCGTTGTGGTTGCAGTCGGAGTCCGAGCCGCAGTGGCCGCACTCGCCGTTGGAGCACTTGCCGTAGCCCGCGCAATCCGAATCGGATCCGCAGCTCCCTGCATGCGCGCCGCGCGCCATGAACAACCCAAATCCCGACAACAGCCACAGCGTGATCACGAACACGGATCGCTTCGTCATGTGCCCTCTCCCTTTCGCGGCGGTGCCGCCGGCGCACGATACGACGTAAGTAGGCCGAAGTGGGAGCTAGCGCCATTCCAACAACACATCGTCCGTCACAGGCGGGGGCTGCTCCGCTTTGATATATTTGGCAAATGATGGTGAGGCGCACAGCTACAGCTTTGACTATTGCCGCGCTGGGATTCGGTTGCGGTTCGGTCGCGAACCACGGGCTGACCGATGCGAGCGGACGCGGTGACGGCGGCGCCGACGCCGACGCGAGCGGAACTGCGAACGTCACGACCAAGACCCACGTCCCCGGGTTCGGCGCGGTCGGAGCGATTCAAGCGAACGTTCCGGTGATCTCGTTCTTGCCGAACGGCGACGTGCTCGACACGCAGATGTCGGACACGACCGGCAAGGCCACGATCAAAGTTTATCCAGGCGGCTCGGTCACCGCGGTGTACGCGCACAAGGCGCCCGACATGGGCACCGACTTCGCGACGTACTTCGGCGTGAAGACCAACGACACCCTCACGTTCGGCGAAGCGTTTGCCGATCCGACGCCAGTGGGCAGCATGACGCTGACCTGGGGCGCGGTCGCGGGCGTGAGCTACTACGATCTCTACACGCCGTGCAACGGCTACTACACTGGCACGGCGACGTCGCAAGTGATCACCGAGACCGCTGGGTGCCACGTACCGAACATGGGCATCGAGGTGGTCGCGTACAACGCCGCTGGAACCGCGATCGCGCTGCTCGCGACGACCCAGACGTTCACGCTCAACGCGACGCAGAACATCGGCACGCCATCGGCGACCCCGCTCAGCCACACCGCGAACCTGACGTTCTCCGGCATCAACCCGCTGGTCAACGAGCTCGACTACACCCTCGGGGTCGTCCAGAACGGTCAGGTTCAATCTGCCTATTACATCAGTGGCAACGGCGTTCCAGCTGGCGGTGCGCTAAACGCGACCGCGATGCCGTGGGTCACCGCGGTCGGTGATCGCGAGCTGTTCGTTGCGTATCAGTACGAGGAGAACACGAACGACGCGCCGATTGTCGTCTACGACTCGTTCCCGACGACTCAGCTGACCTGGACCGTTGCAAGCCCGCCCCAGCTTCCCGAGTTCCCGTACAACTCGGCGCTCGTCAGCCCGGAGTCGAACTTCGCGGCGTGGTTC
>CAZDGY010001198.1:0-2076 GCA_964504685.1 uncultured Kofleriaceae bacterium
GAGCAAGCTTCGCTCGTCGCGCGAGCGCTCGAACGAGCCGTCGCGATGCGGCGCAAACCGTTGTCCGGGCTCGTAGCGATAGCAGCGGAACCGTTCGTTCAGGCCGATCGGTGTCATGTCGCACAGCGATGCCGGCACGGATGACGCGACGCGGTCGAACAGAGCTCGCGCGAGCTCTTGGTCGTCGAACATCACGCGCTTGTTGTTGCGGACGTCCGGGCGGAGCACGACGCCGGCTGCAGTCGAGACCGGCGCGTCGTCCGGGCCGAGCGCCTCGATCCGCTCGATCAGCCGCACGCACTCCGCGCCCGGCATCACGTCCGGCAGCGCGAACGCGAGAGGAGCGCGAAAGTCGAAGCTATCGCCGTCGACGTACCGGCGATCCATGCCTTTGATCCGAACGTCCATGTTGATAGTGTACAATGGACATTAACAAGCGCAACCGCGATTTCTCGACCGGGCTGCTCGAACGTCACCAGCGACGAAAGTTCGAGATGTCGTCGTCGGTGTCGAACACGCCGTCGGGACCCGCGGACGTGACGGTCATCACCGATTTGGGACAGCTGCCGCGATAGTGGTGCCGCCACCCGTCGCTCCATGTCGCGAACACCTCGTGGAACTTCGCCGCCGTCTGCTCGCAGGTCGCGTGGTGCTCGCGGCGCCAGTCGGACATGCCGACCAGCAGCAGGATGTCGACGCTCTGCTGAGTGAGGACGATGCGGTCGGTCTCCGATGGCGGTGGGCTGCCGTGGTGGTGGTGGCGCACGAACAAGCCCGTGCCGACGATCGCGCCGATGATCAGAACGCTCTTCTTGAAACCGGTCATGACGGCGGGTAGAGCAAGGGCCCGGCCGACCTCTGGACCCGCGATAAGCACGCGATCGCACGTCGGCGAGCCAGCGCGACGTGTCGATCTGGCACGGCGATCGCCGCGACCAGCGCCAGCGCGGCGGCTACAGCTCGTCGCCTGCGAAGCTCAGCACGCCGTCGATCGTCGGCGCGCCGGTTGCCAGCATCACGAGCCGGTCGAAGCCAAGTGCGATCCCGGCCGACGGTGGCAAACCTTCGCCGAGTGCGGCGAGCAACTTGGCATCGATTGGATAGACGGGCTTGCCGCGTGCCGCGCGGTCGCGCTGCTCGGCTTCGAAGCGCGCGCGTTGCTCGGCCGGATCGGTAAGCTCGTCGAACGCGTTCGCGAGCTCGATGCCGCCGACGTACGCTTCGAACCGGAGCGCAGTCGCGGGCGCGTCGGGTTTGCGACGGGCGAGCGCGGCGAGGGGCGCGGGCCAATCGACGAGAAACAGCGCGTGCTCGAGCTGCGCGAGCTTCGGCTCGACGCGCGCGACGAACGCGGTGAAGAACGCGTCATCCCACGGCAGGCCGTCGGCGAGATCGATGCCTGCGGCGCGCACCTTCGCGGCAAGCGCGGTGGCAGATTCGTCGCCGCTGACCGTCACGCCTGCCCAATCGCGCATCGCATCGCCGACCGCGACCTTGGCCCACGGCGCGGTTACCGCGATCTCGCGGCCACCGACGCGAGCGGTCGCGCCACACGCGGCTTGCACGAGCTGCTCGACATCGTCGGCGATCGCGTCGAGTGATTCGTACGCGCGATACCACTCGACCATCGTGAACTCGCTCGAATGATGCGCGCCGCGCTCGTTCGCACGGAAGCATTTGCAGACTTGGAAGATCCGCTCGAGCCCGCCCGCGAGCAGCCGCTTCATCTGATACTCGGGCGACGTGATGAGGTACCCGTCGCCGGCGCGGACCGCATCGAGATGAATCTCGAGTCCCGGGCTCGGCACGAGCAGCGGCGTCTCGATCTCGATAAATCCGCGGCGCTCGAAGAACGCGCGAAGCTCGCGCAACACGCGGGCGCGCTCACGGACCCACTCGAGCCGCTCGCGCGGCAAGCGCATGACCTCGCTGCCTGGCGCCGGATAGTCGCCGCCGGTCCAAGCGCGCACGACGCGCTCGTCGTCGACCAGGTCGCCGGGCTACCACCCGGGCCGCGCGGTCAACCGCGCATCGCGACGCTCGCCGCGCACGACAGCGATATCGCCGTCGATCGCG
>CAZDGY010001199.1:0-2072 GCA_964504685.1 uncultured Kofleriaceae bacterium
CACCTTCGCGTTCGGGCAGCGCCGTTCGAGCGTCGCGAGCAGCGATTGCCACTGTTTTTTCGCCTTGACGAGCATGTGGTGCTTCGCGGTCCTGATTTCGATCCAATCGGTCACGAACCACCGGCGCGAATCCGACGTCTGGTAATGGCGCAACGCCACGATCGTCTCCGGCGCATCGCGCACGGCGGCGACGATCGGGCGCATCTTTTCCGGTGAATTCCTGCGGATCGCGACGCGTCCGAGTAACACGATCGCGACACCGAACGCCCCGCCGAACGCGGCGCCGCCCCACCAGCCTTGCACTGCGAACGCGAGTGCCATCGCGAAGAACAGCCCCGACACCCAGATCGTCCCGAGCTTGAAGCCGGCGGCGGTCTCGTGCAGCGCGCGTTCGAGTCGAGCGACGAGGCTCGCGAGCTCGTCGGCGGATTGCGGATCGGCCATCCCCAATACGATATCGCGACCGCCCAAATTCTGCGTTAGGGTCGACGAGATGATGACCATTCGAGCGTTGGTCGCTGCCGCATTCGTCCTCGCATCGGCCCGCGGTGCGTACGCCCAGCTGTGGAGCAATCCCTACAACGGCACGGTGTGGAACAACCCGACGTCGAGCCTGATCAGCACGATGATCACGAACAACGGCTACGAGCAGGCGTTGAAGAGCTCGTTCGCGAACCAGGGCCAAGGTCAGGGGGCTGCCGCTCCGCAACACGAGGCGATCGCGAAGACCGACTTTCAACCCGCGAAACAGCGGTTGATCGTCGAGCCGATGATCGACGCGATGGTCTCGAAGCCGGAGCTGGCCAAGCAGCTGGTCGCCGGGGTCGGGCAGGTGTTCGACGTGATCGAGAAGGGCATGCGCAAGAACAACGTCGCCACCGGGATGGCGTTTATGCTGGCGATGGCCGTGCAGATCGATAAGGGCGTCTCACTCAACGGCCAGCAGATGCAGAACCTCGCCGTCGGGCTCAACGACTATCTCGCTCGCACTCCCGCGTTCGTGAAGGCCGGCGCGAGCGATCGCCAGAAGATGTACGAGATGTTCATCACGATGGGCGCGCTGATGGGCCTACTCGCCGAGGCTGGCAAGACCGATCCGGCGTCGTTGACCGCGGCGAAAGCGCTGTCGAAGCAAGCGCTGACGATGGTTCCGGCTTCTAAGTAGCCGCGGCGCCATTCGGCCAGGTTGCGCGGCTCCTTCCAGGTGACCACCTCATTAGGTCAAAGGAAGGATTCGCCATGTCTCAACCTCTGCCGGTCGTCGCAATGCGTAGTGCGGTGGTGTTCCCGGGGACGAGCCTGCCCATTACGGCAGCTCGCGCCCAGACGCTGAAGGCGATCGAGGCCGCCCTGCGCGACCCTGAGCACCGCGTGTTTGCCGTCGCGCAACGCGACGATGCCGATGAAGTCTCGCCCGAGAACCTCTACCTGACCGGTACGATCGCCACCCTGAGCTCGGTACAACGCGGGCTCGGCGGCGTCCGACTCGTGCTCGAAGGGCTGCATCGCGGGGTCTCCGTGAAGGTGACGCCGAAGGACGGCTACCTCGTAGCGACGGTCGCCGAAGCGGCGGAGCTGCAGCCGCTCGATGTCAAAGATCCTTCGTTCGTCGGCCTGCATCGCGAAGTGCGAGAACGCGCCGCGGAGCTCGCGACGAAGCGCGGCGTGCCCGACGACGCCGTCGATCAGATGCTGAAGCAGATCAAGGAGCCGGGCCAGCTCGCGGACTTGGTCGCGTCGTATCTCGACGTGCCCGCCGCGGACCGCCAAGCGATCCTCGAAGAGCTCGAGATCGAGGCGCGGCTGCGTCGCGTGTTGATCCACGTCCAGCGCCAGATCGACGTGCTGTCGGCGCAGGAAGAGATTCAGTCGAAGGTCAAAGAAGAGCTCGGCGGTCGCCAGCGCGAGCACTATCTGCGCGAGCAGATGAAGGCGATCCAAAAGGAGCTCGGTGAAGGCGAAGGCGCCGCCGATGACACGCTCAAGGAGCTCGAAGCAAAGCTGAAGGCGCTGCCGCTGCCCGATGCGGCGCGCAAGGAAGTCGATCGCGAGTGGTCGCGGCTGACTCGGAT
>CAZDGY010001200.1:0-2067 GCA_964504685.1 uncultured Kofleriaceae bacterium
GTTTGCGCCATCAAGTAGTCGCGTTGCTCGCGGAGATTCCACGGCAGCTGCTCGTAGACGTCATCGAACAGCGACTCGATCGGCGGCGCGTGCTTGTGGTCCGACTCGGTCAGCGCATCGGTGATCTCCTGGTTGTAGCGGTCGGAGATCTCCTTCTCCCACGCTTCGCTCCACAACCCGCGATGCCGCAGGTAGCCGCGCAACCGATTGATCGGATCCTTCTTCTCCCAGATCAGCGGCTCGTTCGGATCGCGGTACACCGACGGATCGTCCGAGCTCGAGTGACCTTGCACTCGATAAGTCAGCGCTTCGATCAGGGTCGGCCCGTCCCCGGCGCGGGCGCGGTCGATCGCTTCGCTGGCCACTTGCCAGACCGCGAGTAGATCGTTGCCGTCGACGCGGACGCCGGGCATGCCGTAGCCGACGGCCTTACTCGCGAACGACTTCGCCGCGGTTTGGGTCGAGCTCGGGACGCTGATCGCCCAGCCGTTGTTCCGGCACATGAAGATCACCGGCGCCTTCCACACGCCCGCGAAGTTCAACCCGACGTGGAACTCGCCGGTCGACGACGTGCCCTCGCCGAAATAGACCATCGCGACGTCGTCTTTGCCGAGCACCTTCGCCGCGTATGCCGCGCCGACTGCTTGCGGGATCTGCGTGCCGACCGGCGAGCTGATCGACACGAGGTGCAACCAGTTGGCCGAGTGGTGCACCGGCATCTGCCGGCCTTTGATCGGATCGTCCTCGTTGCCGAACATCTGATCGATGAACTGCTGGATGGTGTAGCCGCGCCAGAACCAGGCGCCTTGCTCGCGATAGCTCGGGAAGATCCAATCGGTGTCGCGCAGCGGCGCGACCGCGAAGTGGCTGGCCTCTTCGCCGATCGCCTTCATGTAGAACCCGAGCCGGCCTTGGCGCTGCAGCCGCATCATGCGGTCGTCCATGATGCGAACCAGCATCATGTTGTCGAAGATCTTCTGGAGCGTTGCGTCCGGGATGTTCGGCACCTTCGCGCCGGGCAACGGTTTTCCGTCGTCATCGAGGACGCGACGCAGATCGTCTTGCGCAGGGACAGCGACCATGGCTCCTCCGAGCTTTAGGCCGCTTGGTGTTACGAACTGCGCGCCGAAGTGTCAAGGATGACGGGCGCTTTCACGCTTCGGCTACCCCACTGCGCGTTGCCAGGGCGGGTCCCGCTACAACGGGTGGCCGGGCATGTGCACCTTCTTCACCTCGGGCGGCTTGCTTGGCGCGTCGAGCGGCTCGAGCTGCTGGATCGGGCCGCGGAAGCCGAGCGTCGCGGTCAGCCGATGCACCGGGTGATCGCCGAGCGCTGCGGGATCGATCGCGTAACACAGTGGCGGCGCTTCGACGACGTGGTCGTGCGCGTAGGTCGGCGCTAGGTACGTCCAGTCGGGTGGCACGTAAGCGAGCTTGGCTTCAAAGTCGAACCGCGTGACGTTGCGCGTGACTTGCTCGGGATCGCACGCTTCGCGCGCTTCGCTGTGCATCACGTCGTCCAGTGGAATCACGTCGCTCTGGTGGGCGACTTCGGCGTCGAACCGGCTCGCGTAGCGGCGCTCGACGGTGGCGACCGTGACCGCGACTTGCTTGCAGCGCAGCTCGCGCTCGGTCGCGACGAACGAGACTTCGTGCGGCTGGAAGCTCGCGACGTCGGTCGAGTAATCGTCGGGCTCGGGCGCGGCGGTGACCGCCGGTGCGACGTGGGCACGTTCGGCGGCGAGCTCGTCGTCGAACAGCACGCGGGTCTCGCACTCGATCATCGCGCCGCGCCGCTTGAACACCATGTGGAACGCGAGATCGCCGACGTAGGTCGCTCCGACCGCCCGCGCCTGCTGCATCAGCGCGACGACGAGCTCGGTGCCGTTTTGGCCTTGACCGAACGGCAGCTCGATCGGTTCGCGGGTGTTGGTTCGGAGCGCGAGCTCGGCGTGGCGCGCGAGGCGGACGTCGAGCCCGGGCCTCGGCTCGGTGGCGGGAGCGGGCGCGTGACATGCCGAGATGGCGACTGCGATCGCGATGCTGCGCTTCATGGTGTGGCTCCGG
>CAZDGY010001201.1:0-2061 GCA_964504685.1 uncultured Kofleriaceae bacterium
CGCCCCCGACGACGACACCATGAAGGAGTTCGGCGAGGATTTCGCCGAAGACCTGGAGCACGTCTCCTTCAATCTGGTCGCCATCGAAACCGCGGCCTGAGTCCGGCGTGATGGCGGACTTCAAGCCCTCGCTCGGTTACCTCGCGCTGACCAACAAGTGCGGCATCCTGCCGATGTATCTGCACCGCACGTACGAAGCGATGCCGAAGGGCCGCTACTTGCCAAAGCGCGGAGCGCGAGTCGCGGCGTACGTCGGGCCGTACCTCAGCTACGCCGACGTGCTGAAGCTCGCCGGCGACGGTGGGCGCAGCCACCAGTATCGCGCGGTCACCCATCACGTCGAAGGCGTGATCCGGCGACTCGCTCCGCACGACGCGCAATGGACGCTCGGCGCTGCCGGCACCACGCCGATGGCCGAGTGGCTCGAGAACCAGCCCGGCGTGAATGACACCGCGCCGGCGAGCTCGGAGGACGACGCGTGAAGACCTCCGTGCTCGTCACCGGCGCGACCGGCTTTCTCGGAGAGCATCTGTGTCGCGTGCTCGCCGAGCGCGGGCACATCGTGCGCGGCTTAGCGCGTTCGAGATCCGCGGTGCTCGAGGAGCTAGGCGCCGAGCACGTGCGCGGTGACGTGCTCGGTGGCGACGAGCTGATGGAAGCGCTCGACGGCGTTTCTGCGGTGTTCCATCTCGCCGGTGCGGTGTCGCGCGATCCGGGCGACGCGCAGCGGATGATGCGGTTGCACGTCGATGGCACGCGGCGCGTGCTCGAGCTGATGGCGGCCGCGGGCGTGCGCCGGATGGTGCTCGCTTCGACCTCGGGGACGATCGCGGTGTCGAAGCAGGAGGAGATCCTCGACGAGACCGCGCCGTACGCCGAACAGATCGTCGCGGGTTGGCCGTACTACGCGTCGAAGATCTATCAAGAGCGACTCGCGTTCGAGCACGGTGCGCGGTTGGGCATCGAGGTCGTGGCGGTCAATCCGAGCCTGCTGCTCGGCCCCGGCGATCGCCGGCTGTCGTCGACCGGTGACGTCCGCAAGTTGATGAAGCGCCAGATCCCGGTCGTGCCGAAAGGCGGGATCAACTTCGTCGATGCGCGCGATGCGGCCGAGGCGACCGCGAATGCGCTCGAACAAGGCCGCGCGGGCGAGCGTTATCTGCTCGGCGGTCCGAACTGGACGATGAAAGAGTTCTTCGCGCGCGTCGGCCGGATCGCGAACGTCGCACCGCCGCGGGTGTCACTCCCGGCGCGGTGGAACAAGTGGGGCGCGAGCCTGGTCGAGGAGCTGTATCGCTGGCGCGGCCAAGAGCCGCCGGTCGATCGGATCAGCGTGGAGATGTCCGAGTGCTTCTGGTGGATCGACTCGAGCAAGGCCGCGGCCGAGATCGGGTTTGCCGCGCGCGATCCGCAGCTCACGCTGATCGACACCGTCAGCTATCTGCGTAGGGGCGTCGATTACACCACGCCACCATTCGGCGGCGCTGCCGGCGGGGGGCGGACCCCCACCGGCGACGCGGAATGAGCGTGATGGGCGGCGCGATGTCGCGGATCTCGCGGTTTGCGACCGGCGAGACGGTGACCGTGCTGACCGGGCATTGGGCCGGCGACCATGCGACGGTCGAGCACGTCGTGTGGAGCGAGCGCGATCGCTGCCATTACTTCTACCTGGTCCAGGCTGGTAAAAAGATGTCGCGCGGCTATCGCGCGGACGAGCTCGCCGAGGGCCTCGGCGACACGCTCGGCTGATGGTCTTACACTAGCCGGGTGAGCGACAACGACGTCCCCGACGTCCGCGTGCCGACGCCGTGGGCGCGGTTCGCGCGATGGCGACCGGTTCGCGTGGTGCGCGCGATCGGGGCCGTGGTCGTGCGCTGGGCCGAGCCGTCGCGCGACTACCGGCTGACCCGCTGGCTCGTCACTCGCTTGCTCGGCGTGGTCTACGTGTTCGCGTTCTTGGGCCTCGTGTATCAGGCGCTGCCGCTGCTCGGCGAGCATGGGCTGACGCCGATCGGCAGCCACGTCGATCGGATGCACACCGCTGGCGTGACGTTCTGGGAT
>CAZDGY010001202.1:0-2058 GCA_964504685.1 uncultured Kofleriaceae bacterium
GATGTTGCAGCTGCCACCCCCGCCGAACCTGGCCGAGCTTCCCCTCGTCATCGACACGACGCGGCTCCGGCTACGACCGATCGCGAAGACCGACGTCGACGACCTTTGGGTCCATGCGTCGAACGCCGACGTCGCGCGGCAGATGTCGTGGGAGGCCCACCGCGACGCAGGTGTGACCTCGGCATTTATCGATCGCTGCCTCGAGGCGCACGCCAAGGGCACGAGCATCACGTGGGTGATCGAGCACGAAGGCCGCGCTTCTGGGTGCATCTCGCTCGATCGGATCACGTGGGAGTTTCAGGCGTGGCGCGTCGATCGCGCGGAGCTCGGCTACTGGCTCGGCCAGCCGCTATGGGGCCAGGGCTTGATGACCGAAGCCGCCGGCGCGGCGACGCGCTGGGGGTTCGAGACGCTCGGGCTGCACAAGATCACGATCGGCTGCGTCGAGGGCAACCGCGCATCGCAGCGAATCATCGAGAAGCTCGGGTTTCGCTTCCTCGCGCTGCTGCCAGAAGACTTCTACCGCGACGGCCGCTGGCAAGCGCATCGCCGCTACGAGCTGACCGTGACCGAGTGGACGAACCTGTCCGATATCTCGACCACGACGCGGGTCAGTAGACCTCGCCCGACTTGATCCGGTCGATCATCGAGGCGAGCGCACGCCGCGAGGCGTCGCCTAGGTCGACGATCCGCACGCCGAAACCGGTCGGATACGAATCGCTCTCCGCGCTGCCGGGCTCGACGACGCGAACGACGACGACCTTGACGGTGACCGCCTCGTCATGGCCGTAGAGCTCGAGCGAGAGCGTCGAGCCGACCTTGAACGGATAGACGCGCGCGACCTTCGTGTAGAGGAACAAGCCCTGTTCGGAGAGATCGCGGGTGCGGAACACGAGCTCCTGCCCACCGGCGCCGTGGACCTTGACGAACGCATCGACGCGGACGCGTTCCGCGCTGCGTTCCCGTTGGTCGGACATGGCTGCACGATAGCCGATCAACGCAGCGGCCTGCGCCTCGTGCACGGGCGAAATCGGCGTGGTAGCGTCGGGGTCAACTTCTGAAAACCCATGGACGTCCGCTGCGAGAAGTGCCAGACCGAGTACGAGCTCGACGAGAGCCGCCTCAAGCCGGGTGGCGTCACGGTCAAGTGCACGAACTGCGGGCACATGTTCAAGATCCGCAAGCGGACGCCGACCAACGTCGGCTTGCCTGCGGTTAGCGATCAGCCACGCGCGGCGGAAGCCCCGAGGACGCGACGGTCGTCGTCGAAGCCGCCGGTCGCGGCTGCGCTCGGTTCCGATCGACCGCAGCGCGCCGATTCGATCCTCGGCGATCCCGACGCGGTCCGCGGCATCTCCGACACCGGCTCGGGCCCCACCGACGCGCGCCAGTGGATGGTCCGGCTCGAGAACGGCGAGAACAAGACCTGCCGCGAGCTCGCGATGCTCCAGCAATGGATCGTCGCGGGTGTCGTCACGCGCGAAGGCTTGATCTCGCGTACCGGTAAGACCTGGAAGCGGCTCGGCGACATCGTCGAGCTGAGCCAATACTTCACGATCGCCGACGAGGCGCGCGCGCAACGCGCCGGCCGCTCGACCGGGACACCGGCCGAGCTCAAGTCGACGCTGCTCGGCGTCGGTGCGAAGGCGTCGTCCGCGGGCGGCACGATCGTGCCGGACGACGAGCCCGACGTCGACACCCGCTCGACCGGCAACTTCGGCGCGCGTCGTGGCCGCACCACTCCGCCACCTCCGCCGCCGTCGCGTACGCCGCCGACCGGGGCGCCGATCAACAAGCCGACGCCGAACCCGCTCGCGCAGACCGAGCTCGCGCCCGCGGGCGGATCGATGACCGGGACGCGCCGGCCGCCGACCCAACCGCCGCCGTTGCCGCGCACCGCCGGGCCGAGCGGATCGCCGCCGCCCGCACCGGCTGGCAATCGCAGCACCGCGATGTGGGCGAACAGCGAGATCAAATCGAGCGGCGACGCGAGCGGTCCGCAGGGTCCGGTCGGCGGCAAGTTCGGCGCGGTCGCCGACGAGCCCGCGTTCGCCGGCC
>CAZDGY010001203.1:0-2058 GCA_964504685.1 uncultured Kofleriaceae bacterium
TGTTCATGACGATGGAGTTCCTCGACGGCGTCTCGCTCCGCGATGCGCTGCAGAAGGGCCCGCTCGCGCCGCAGCGGGTGATCAAGATCCTCATCCAGTGCTGCGCGTCGCTCGCCGAGGCGCACTCGATCGGCATCATCCACCGCGACATCAAGCCCGATAACGTGTTCCTCCTGAACATGGCGGGCTCGCCGGACTTCGTGAAGCTGCTCGACTTCTCGGTCGCGAAGCTGCTCGAAGGCGATCGGATGAAGACGCAAGCGGGCGTCGTGTTCGGCACGCCGCAGTACATGTCGCCCGAACAAGGTCGCGGCGCCGTGCTCGACGCGCGCAGCGATCTCTACGCGCTCGGCGTGCTCGCGTTCGAGATGCTGACCGGCAACGTTCCGTACAACGACGAAAACCCGATGACCGTGATCCAGATGCACCTGCACGGTCAGGTGCCGCCGATGCCGGACGCGGTGCCGTACTCGGTACAGAACATCGTGCGGCGCGCGATGGAGAAGGACGCAGGCCGGCGTTACCAGTCGGCCGGCGAGATGATGCAGCACTGTCAGCAGGTGTTCGCCGAGCTCAACTCCGGCAACGTCTCGGTCGGAGCCGGCGGCGCGCCGCGCACGATGTTCGCGCAGAACCCGCAGCAGATGCAGGGTCAGCCCGCGCCAGGTCCGCAACAGCAGCAACCGCAACAGCAGCCGCAACAAGGCGGCTACGTGCAGTCCGCGCCGCAGGCAAAGACGATGATGGCGATGGCCAGCCCGTTCGCGCAGGGTGGCCCCGGCCCGCAGATGATGCAGCCGGGAATGCAGCCGTCCGGACAGCAAGGCGGTCCGCCGCAAGGCGCGATGCAAAAGACGATGATCGCCGGGATGCAGCCGCCGCAGATGGGCCCCGGCGGCCAGATGATGCAGCCGCAGATGCAAGCGCCGCCCGGGCCCGGCGGTTATCCAGTGATGCCGCCCGGCGGCTATCCGCAGCAACCGCCGCAAGGCTATCCGCCGCAAGGCTATCCGCCGCAAGGTCCACCGCAAGGCGGGCCCGGTCCGAACAAGACCGTGCTGCTCCAGCCGACCGACGGCATCGTCTCGGTCGCGCGCACCGGCCCGGCGATGGCCGGCCCACAGCGGCAAGCTTCGCAAGGCGCGTCCGGGTTGTTTTGGTTAGTGTGCTTGTTCATGGGCGTCGCGGTCGGCGTCATCGCTTACGTCATCGTGCTTCAGCTGTCATGACCGACGACGATCAACCACCGAAGGATCCGGATCCGAAGGTCAAGGATCTCTTGACCGCCTCGGACGTCGCGGACCTCCAGCGCTGGTTCGGCATGCCGTCGTTCGAGCAGCTCGGCGACGCTGCACCGACCGCGCCCCCATCCGCCGCGCACGATCCGGAGATGGCGGCATCGATCGAGCGCCGCGACGCCGCACTCGCCGCGGTCGATCCGCGATTCCTCGACGAGCTCGCGGTGCGCGAGACCTCGCTCGCGGTTCCGACGATGCGGTTCGTGCCGAACATCGAGCTTGCGGTGCGCGAGGACGTGCCGCTCATCGATCTCGTCCGCGCCGAGCACGGCATGTCGGTGCTCGAGCCGCGCGAGGTCGAAATTCCCGACGAGCTGATCGAGGACCTCGGCGAGCGCACGCCGCAAGCGCTGCTGCGCGACCTGCACCGGCCCGAGACCGACTTCATGAAGGAGTTCGAGATCAGCGACCCGATCGCGGAGACGCGCGTCGATGCGAGCGCAGAGGTCAAGCTCGCGATCGCGACTCGCTACGACGAGTGCATGACCACCGTGCGCGTCCCTGCCGAGGCGCGAGCGCTGTTCAATGCCGCGATCGCCCAGCATGTGTTCCCGTGGACCGACGTGCTCAAGGCCCCACTCGCGAACCGCCGGGTGAGCGAATCGTGAGGAAGCTCGGGATGAATTCGCGCGTAGATCTGGCATGCCGGGGATGCAGCCGCAGCGCTGGGGTGCCGCGATGAGCGATACGCGCATCATCCCTGCGGAGCGCTTCCTGTTGCGCGCGGTCGGCCGCACCGACGTCGGCGCGCAGCGCACGC
>CAZDGY010001204.1:0-2056 GCA_964504685.1 uncultured Kofleriaceae bacterium
TTCGTTTGCCTCCGAGCCGGAGTTGCAGAAGAACACGCGCTTCGCGAACGAGTGGTCGCAGATCGCCTTGGCCGCGAGTACCTGCTGATCGTTGAAGTACAAGTTCGAGACGTGGACGAGCTTGCCGAGCTGTTCGGTGACCCGCGCGATGAACCGCGGATGCGAATGGCCCAAGCCGCACACCGCGATCCCCGCGGTCATGTCGAGATAGCGAGTCCCCGCGGCATCCCAGACTTCGCAACCGCGACCGCGCTCGAGCACGATCGGCTGCTGCCGGTAGTTCTTGACGAGGACGCCTTCGGCGAGCGCGATGAGATCCGCTTGCGTCTGCACGGTGCGGGTGTACCACCGTTTGTAAACTCTCATCCGCCATAGACGTAACGGTTGATTGTGGCGCGGCGCCGGCGTGCCGACGGATCACTTTGCGGTCACGCCGTCAGATGGCGGCGGTTGCAACACCGTGACCCCGTGCGCCTGCATGTCCAGGTTGTAAGCCTCGCTCTGCGCGCGACTGAATTTCGGGGTGCACAGCCCCGCGCCTTCGGTTCCGGTAGCGGTGACGACGCACCTCCGCAATTCCGGCGACCAGTGATCGTCCTTGCACTGCCTCAGGATCACGTTCTTCACCTTGTCCACATCGAGCGTGTCGCCGCCTGTCTTCAGGATCGCCACGGTGACCGCTTCGCAGGGCGCCGGATCTCCGGGCGCCGCCTGCGTCGTCGACTCGGGCGCCGCCGGCTCGGCGGGCTTGGGCTCGTTGTGACTACACGCGGCGAACAGGGCGATGGCGATGACACGCGACATGCCGCGATGTCCGCACGGGAGCTCCGCTACAGGATGTAGCGCGTCAGATCTTCGTCGGCGACGAGCGCGCCGAGGCGCTCGCGCACGTACTCCTTCGTGATCGGAATCGTCTGCTTGCCGATGTCGGGTGCGTTGTAGAGCAGGTCGTCGAGCAGGCGCTCGAGCACGGTGTGCAGCCGGCGCGCGCCGATGTCGTGCGTGCGGCGATTGACGTCGGCGGCGATCTCGGCGAGCTCGCGGACCGCTTCGGCGCTCCACTCGATCGTCACGCCTTCGGTCTCGAGCATCGCGGCGTATTGCCGAGTCAGCGCGTTGTTCGGCTCGGTCAGGATCCGCACGAAGTCGTCGGCGGTGAGCGGCGTGAGCTCGACGCGGATCGGGAACCGGCCCTGCAGCTCGGGGATGAGGTCGCTCGGCTTGGCCATGTGGAACGCGCCGGCGGCGATGAACAGCACGTGGTCGGTCTTCACCGGGCCGTACTTCGTCGTCACGGTCGAGCCTTCGACGATCGGCAGCAGGTCGCGCTGCACACCTTCGCGTGAGACGTCGGCGCCGTGGCGCTCTGCTTTCGTCGCGATCTTGTCGATCTCGTCGATGAACACGATGCCGGCTTGCTCCGCGCGCCGCACCGCTTCGCGCGTCGCCGCGTCATTGTCGATCAGCTTCTCGACCTCTTGTGCGGTCAGCACCGCCCACGCTTGCGGCACCTTGAGCTTCTGGCGCTTCGTCTTGCGCCCGAACGAGCCGAGCATGTCCTTGAGCCCGCTCATCGCGGACTCGTCGATCCCGGGTTGGCCGCCGAGCACCGACATGAACGGGTTCGAGTCGTCGGTGGTCTCGACCTCGACCTCGCGGTCGTCGAGCTTGCCGTCGCGCAGCATGACGCGCAGCTTCTCGCGCGTCGGCGAGGGCTCCGTCGGCGGCGGCGGCTCGCCCGGGCGCTCGGTGAACCCGCGCCCGCTCGCGCGTGGCAGCAGCAGATCGAGCAGACGCTCTTCGCCAGCTTCTTTCGCGCGCGGCCGGACCTTCGCGGCTTCTTCGTCGCGCACGAGCTTGACCGCGACCTCGACGAGATCGCGCACGATCGAATCGACATCGCGCCCGACGTAGCCGACCTCGGTGAACTTGCTCGCTTCGACCTTGAGGAACGGCGCACGAGCGAGGCGCGCCAACCGCCGGGCGATCTCGGTCTTTCCAACGCCGGTCGGCCCGATCATGATGATGTTCTTCGGCGCGATCTCGTCGCGCAGAT
>CAZDGY010001205.1:0-2054 GCA_964504685.1 uncultured Kofleriaceae bacterium
AGGCGGACCATGCAGGAAGACCCGAAACACAAGCTGCTCCGTGTAGGTGACCTCGCGAAGGCCGTCGGCAAGACCGTGCGCGCGATGCATCTCTACGAAGAGCTCGGTTTGCTCGAACCGCAGGAGCGGTCCGAAGGCGGGTTCCGGCTATACGGCAAGGACGCGATCGATCGCATCCAGTGGATCATCAAGCTGCAGGCGATCGGCTTCACGCTCTCGGAGATCCAGGGGTTCGTCGCCGATTTCCGCAGCGCGCAATCGGCGCCGGAAGCGGCGGCGCGGGTTCGCGCGATCTTCGCGGAGAAGCAAGCGCGGCTACGCGAGCAGATCACGCAACTCCACGCGATCGAGACCGACGTCGCCGATGCGCTGACCTACCTCGACAGCTGCCATACGTGCTCGACCGAGTACGCGCCGACCGAGTGCGGCGGGTGCGATCACCACGGTCATCACAAAGGCGAAGCCCCGCCGCTATTTGCCGGGATCACGAAACGTTCCGAGGCCGACCGCGCAGCAAAAGCGTATGACGTGCCGGTCGGTGTGCTCTACCGCGAAGGAAACAACTGATGGCGACTGCGATCAAGACGAAGTCCGAAGATGTCCCGGTGCCCGCTGGCGTCCAGCTGCCGATCTTCATGGATAATCACTCGACCACCCCGGTCGATCTCCGCGTCGTGCAGGCGATGCTGCCGTACTTCACTCAGCACTTCGGCAACGCGGCGAGCCGCAACCACTCGTTCGGCTGGACCGCGGAGGCGGCGGTCGAGCATGCGCGCTCTCAGGTCGCGCAGCTGATCGGTGGCGACGGCAAAGAGATCGTGTGGACGTCGGGCGCGACCGAGGCGAACAACCTCGCGATCAAGGGCGCCGCGAGCTTCTTGAAGAAGCAAGGCAACCACATCATCACGGTCGCGACCGAGCACAAGAGCGTGCTCGATACCGGCAAGCGCCTGCAGCGCGAAGGCTACGAGGTCACGTACCTCACGCCGCAAAAAGATGGGCTCGTGACGCCCGAGATGATCACCGAAGCGATGACGCCGAAGACGATCGTCGTGTCGATCATGCTCGCGAACAACGAGATCGGCGTCGTCCAAGATGTCGACGCGATCGGCGCCGCGATCAAGGCGAAGAACCCCAAGACGCTGTTCCACATCGACGCGGTTCAGGGCGCCGGCAAGGTGCCGTTCGACGTCGAGCGCTGCAAGGCCGACCTCGTGTCGCTGTCGGCGCACAAGATCTACGGACCCAAGGGCGTCGGCGCGCTGTGGGTTCGCCGCAAACCGCGCGTTCGCATCGATCCGATGATCGACGGCGGCGGTCACGAGCGCGGCATGCGCTCGGGCACGCTCCCGGTGCCGCTGATCGTCGGCTTCGGCAAGGCGTGCGAGCTGTGCAAAGAAGAAATGGCCGACGAGGCGATCCGGCTCTCGGGCCTGCGCGATCGGCTGCTGCACAATATCCAGTCGCGGTTGCCCGAGACCTACGTCAACGGCTCGCTCGAGCCCGGACGCCGGCTGCCTGGCAACCTCAACATCTCGTTCGCGTTCGTCGAAGGCGAGTCGCTGTTGATGGCGCTCAAGGACGTCGCGGTGTCGAGCGGCTCGGCGTGCACGTCGGCGTCGCTCGAGCCGAGCTACGTGCTGCGCGCGCTCGGCGTCGGCGAAGAGCTCGCCCACACGTCGATTCGCTTCGGCATCGGCCGGTTCAACACCGAGGCCGAGATCGACTACGTGACCGAGCTCGTCGTGCGCTCGGTCGAGCGGCTACGCACGCTATCTCCGCTGTGGGAGATGCACCAAGAGGGCATCGACATCAGCACGATCCAGTGGACCCCGCACTGAGCCGATAGAAACGAGAACCACCATGGCGTACTCAGAAAAAGTCATCGAGCACTACGAGAACCCGCGCAACGTCGGCACCTTCGCTAAGGACGAGGCCGATGACGTCGGCACCGGCTTGGTCGGTGCGCCGGCGTGCGGCGACGTGATGCGGCTGCAGATCAAGGTCGTCGACGGCAAGATCGCCGACGCGAAGTTCAAGACGTTCGGTTGCGG
>CAZDGY010001206.1:0-2054 GCA_964504685.1 uncultured Kofleriaceae bacterium
TGATCGACCACTTTCGATGGGTGAGTGCCATCGATAGCCGGGACCTGCGCCCGGCTATCAGCGCTGCCGAATGGCAGCCCGGTTAGATCGATACCGCAAACCGCACTGACGCGGGCGGAGCGCACGGGTCAAAACGCGGTTACTGAACTACTTCGTGAATCGCGAGCCACGGGTTGACGTGCGGAGTCGGCGGGAGCGGGGTCGTCGCGCTCGCGTAGGCCAAGCATTCGTTCTGCGGATCCATGACGACCGCGGTGACCGGGAACGCAGGCGTCGGCACGGTCAGCGTTTGGTTCGCGCCGTTATGGAACGTGTCGACTTCGACCAGCTCGCTCTGGGTCGCCGGGTCGGCGCCGTCGAGCTCGACGTGGAACTTGCACAGCTTGCCGGCCGCGGTGTCGGGGTTGTCGAGCGTGAGCTGCAGCGTGCTCGTCGCGCCGCCACCGTCGGTGTACGTCAGCGTGTAGCTCGGGTAGTGAACCGTGCCAGTGCCGTGGATCCACGCCGCTGCGTACGCGGTGAGGTCCAGGCCGGTCTGCGTCTGCAATGCGGTGACGAGGTCGTCGACCGACAGCGTGCCGGGCTTGCCGATCACGCTCTGGATCGCGGCGATCACCTGCGCGCGCGACGACAGGACTTCGAGTTGGCGGAAAAAGATCATCGGCCCCGGGCCGTAGACGTCGCCGTAGTACGCGATCAGCGTCGGATGATCGTCGGGCACGATCGGGTACACCGCGGTGCGGCCGAACGTCTTCCACGCGCCGGCGGTGATCCGACCGACCGCGCTGTCGTTCATGTCTTCCCACACGTACGGCAGGTACTCCGCCATCGATTCTTTCCACGCGAAGTCATACGGATCGGCGAGCGTCGTCTGATCGCCAGCCCACATGTGCGTGGTCTCGTGATCGATGACGTGCGCAGTGTTGTTCACGTAGCCAGAGTTCTTCTGCTTCGCGAGCGTGTCGGCGAGCACGATGTTCGTCGGGTGCTCGAAGCCGTTCCAGTACGTCGGCGCGGTCAGGATCCGCAGGTCGGTGCCGTACGGGAACGGGCCAAACTGCGATTCCATCCAGGCGACGAACCCGGAGTGGTAGATCGGGTCGATCGCCGCGGCGATCTGGGTATCGGCGCGATCGTAGAGCGTGACCGACAGATCGGACCACGTGCCGAGCGAGGTCTGGGTCCACGCGGGATATGCGGCGATGCCGAACGTCGAGTACGTCGGGCCGCCCGGGAACTCGAAGTCGCAATCCGTCGTCATCGGATCGACCTCGGTGATCGTGCCGGGGCAGCGCACCGTCAGCTCGGCCGGGTGCGTGACCTCGAACGAATACGTCGCGAACTGGTTAGCGCGGTTGTCGCACGGGGCGAACTGATCGCAGCCCTCTACCCAGCTGACCAAGTAGTAGAACGGGTTGCCGTCGGCGTCGTTCGTGACCGAGTAGCCGACCTGGCTCGCGTCGAGCGTCGCGAGCGCTACGGTGGTGTCGGCGGCAACGGTGAGCTGCGCGCCGACGTCGACGCCGGTGCCGCAGATCGTGGCGGAGGTCGTGTCCGACGTCGCCGAGGTCGCGGCGTCGCCGTTGAATGTCGCGTTCGCGAGCCCGTCGGCGCGGAACGGCAGCGTGAAGCAGTCGCCGCCGGTGGTGACCGTCGCGAGCACCGACGCGTGCGCGGCGCGCGAGGTGATATCGAACGTGTAGTCGTAGTGCGTGACGTCGGCGGTGATCGGCCCGGTGGGGGGCGGCGTCGTGTCGTGACCGCCGCACGCGGCGACGGCGACGGCGACGATGGCGAGGATGCGGCGCATAGCCTGCGATATCACGGGAACCGCAGAATCGTGTACGTGAACGTGAACGTGCCACGTGACACGTGCACGTACTCGTCCACGATCCGGCGAGTTACGAGATCTTCGCGCGCACCGCGGCGAACCCACCGCTCGCGGCGGATTCGGCCGGGGCAGGTGTGACCGGACGCGCAACCGTGACCCGCAGCTCGTGGCCGAGCTCCTCGCGGAACAGATCGGACTTGCGGACGAGGTTCGCGTCGTCGCG
>CAZDGY010001207.1:0-2053 GCA_964504685.1 uncultured Kofleriaceae bacterium
TTCGCGACCCTCACGAACTTCATCCTGTTCTTCTTCAACCTCGTGCCGGTGCCGCCGCTCGACGGCGGTCACGTCGCGGAGAGCTTCACGCCGTATCGCTATCGCGACAAATTCCACGAGTTCGCGCGGTTCGGTCCGTTCATCGTGCTCGGTGTGATGCTGATCCCCCAGGTCCAGTGGATTTTCGTCACGCCGGCGATGTTCTGCGCGCACCACGTGTACAACCTGTTCCACGCCTTGTTCTAGCTATTGGTTCTAGCGATGGACGCCTCCTATCAAGTTGCCCTCGACGTGTTCGAGGGTCCGCTCGACCTCTTGCTCCACCTGGTCAAGAAGCACGAGCTGTCGATCCTCGAGATTCCGATCTCGTTCGTGACCGAGAAGTACCTCGAGTACCTCGACGCGATGGCCGCGCTCGATATCGACGTCGCCGGCGAGTATCTGCTGATGGCAGCGACGCTGTGCCACATCAAGTCGCGCGAGCTGCTGCCGTCGTCCGAACCGCTCGAAGACGAGAGCGAGCTCGGCGATGACGAGGAAGCACTCGACCCACGCGGCGATCTGATCCGGCGTCTGCTCGAATACCAGAAGTACAAAGAGGCGGCCGACAAGCTCGGCGGCCGGCCGGTCGTGGGTCGCAACGTGTGGAGCCGCGGCGCGCCGACCGAAGACTCGGTCGGGGGCGACATCGACCCCGACGCGATCGCGCCGCTCGCCGCTTTCCCAGTCCACAAGCTGATCGAGGCGTTCGACCGGCTGATGCGGGCCGCGAAGGTCAAGGTCTCGCACGAGGTGCTGATCGACCGGCTAAGCGTCAGCCAGAAGATCTCCGAGCTGACCGACCGGCTCGAGCTCGAGGGCCGGTTCGCGTTCAGCTCGATGTTCTCGTTCCTGCGCGACGGCCTCGCCCGCGGCTACGAGGAGATTCGCCACGAGGCGGTCGTCACGTTCCTCGCGCTGCTCGAAATGGCGAAGCTGCGGCTGATCGCGATCAGCCAGTCCGGCGGGGGCGACCAGAACGAAGAGATTTTCATCGAGCGGGCAGGGGCAGATCTCCGGGCGCGAATGGAGCAAACAGTCGCCCGCGCCGACGATTATCGGTAGTAGTAGTAGGGCCAGCTATGTCGAGCGAAGTCGAGCCCGAGGCATCCGCCGTCCCCGAGGAGATCTTGGCCGAGGGCAGCGAAGGCACGCCCGAGCCAGACCAAGCTGATGTCGAGGCCGCCGAGGGGCTCGACGCCGCGGTCGAAGGGCTCGACGTAGCCGCTGCGGACCCCGACGCCGAGCTCGCTGCGACCGCCGATGCGATCGCGACCGCGGCGCTGCCGACCGGCGCTTCCGCGATGGAGCCCGAGCAGCTGCGCCACCTGGTCGAGGCGCTGATCTTCGCGTCCGACAAGCCGGTGACCGTCGCACGGCTGCGCCAGCTGACCCGGATCAGCGATGTCGGCCGGATCCATCAAGCGCTCGCCGAGCTCGGGGACGACTACCGCGATCGCGGGCTGTCGTTGCAGCAAGTCTCCGGCGGCTATCAGTTCCGCACGAACACGCAATACTCCGGTTGGGTCCAGCAGCTGATCGCGGGCCGGCCGGTGCGGCTGTCGCGCGCCCAGCTCGAGACGCTCGCGATCGTGGCGTATCGCCAGCCGATCACGCGGCCGGAGATCGACGACATCCGCGGCGTCGATTCGTCCGCGACGCTCAAGCTGCTGCTCGAACGCGCGCTGATCCGCGTGCTCGGCAAGCGCGAAGAAGTCGGCCGGCCGATGCTGTACGGCACGACGAAAGAGTTCCTCGACTTCTTTAGCCTCGGTGACCTGCGCGAGCTGCCGACGCTGCGCGAGTACAGCGAGCTGACCGCGGAGAGCCGCCAGGTCGTGCTCGATCGGCTCGGCGACGCGACGACCGACAACGAAGAGGCAACCGGCGGCGAGACCGAGCCGGCGCTGGCGAACTCGGACTCCTCGGCCGAGTCCATGACCACCGCGGCGACGTCCGGCCTCGAGCCGATGTCCGAGCTCGAGCCGATGCCCGAGCTCGACTCGGTTACGAC
>CAZDGY010001208.1:0-2053 GCA_964504685.1 uncultured Kofleriaceae bacterium
TGTACTTGAGCTTGATCCGCGAGCCGACGCCATACGCGCCGCCCGACCAGCCGGTATTGACGAGCCACGTCGTCGCGCCGTGCTTCTTCAACTTCTCGGCGAGCATCCACCCGGAGTCATCGAACTCGACGTAGTAGTCGGAGACCACGACGTGGACCGGTGTCATCCCACTGCCGTGGGTCGGCGCGACCCGGTGCGCGAGCTCGACGGCGGCCGCGCGATCGATCGCGCGATCGCGCTCTGCGGCGGCGCGCCGAGCGGCCGGTGCGAGCCGCGGGGCGGTCATTTGCTCCTTGAGCGACGGCGGGTTCTCGTCGGACTTCGCCGGTGGCGCAGCGGCCTTGGGTGGCGGGAGCGCAGCCGGCGCGGCACAGCCAGCCAGGGCGATCACGATGGGAACGAGCCTCATATCGGTCTCGGACGCGCGCCACCGCGAACCGTCGCAGGCAACTATAGCATCATGCTCTCGGGCCCGAGGTCGCCGATGTCGAACGCGCGCTCGGCGGCCCAGACCCCGACATGGTCGAGCGCGAAATCGTCGCCGCGTTCGGGGAACACGTAGTCGCGAGCTGCGGACACCCCGGTGTCAGCCTCGCGGATCCGGATGCGGTGCAGGCCAGGCGGCACGTCGAACGTCGGCGGCACATAGGCGCGGGGCGGTGACTGCATGGCTTCGTTGCACGGCACGACGACCGCGCCGACCGGGACGCCGTCGAGCACGATATCTAGCCGATGACGGGCCGCAACACCGTCGAGGGTGGCTTTGCACTGCTGCCAGACGTAGGCGTCGAGGACGGTGACAGTGAGGTGGGTGACGTCGCGGCGGAGCCCGTCGAGCGGGTGGCGCGCGCGCCGGGCCGCGGTCGCGAGATCTTCGCGCTCTTGACCTTCGATCGCCCAGCGTTGTTCGTCGCGGCTGATCACGGGGCTGGTGTGATCCCAGACGAACGTATCGAGCGCGCCCTTCGACGCTGGCCCCGGCAGCGGGGTGGGGGCGGGGCAGTTCGGCACCGCCGGCGGAGCTGGGTCGCCGGAGCACGCGACGAGCGCAAGGCAGGCGAGGGCGCGCATAGAGATCCGGACGCGGTGCCTCGGAAAGAGTCGCATGCGGTAGGCTGCGCACGATGCGCCCCGTCGTGACCGCCGCCGAGATGCGCGCCCTCGATCGCGCGACGATCGACGACATCGGCGTGCCGGCGCTCGCCCTGATGGAGACCGCCGGACGCGCGGTCGCCGACGCGGCCCAGCGGATGACGCCGGGCGGGCACGTCGCGGTCGTCTGCGGGCCAGGTAACAACGGCGGCGACGGGTTCGTGTGTGCACGCGTGCTGCGCGAGCGCGGGCTCGATGCGGTCGCCTACCTCGCGGTCGAGCGCGGCAAGACCGCCGGCGATGCGAAAGCGCACCTCGAGATTCTCGAGCGCAGCGGCGGGGTCGTGCGGATGATCGATACCCCGGCTGCGCTCGCCGAGCTCGGCGGCGCGATCGCGGGTGCGGCGCTCGTGGTCGATGCGCTGTTCGGCATCGGCATGACGCGCGCGATCGAAGGCCACCTCGGCGATGTCGTCGCGGCGATCGACAAGGCGGAGCGCGTGCTCGCGGTCGACATCCCATCCGGGCTCGACGCCGACACCGGCAAGATCTTGGGGCGCGCGGTTCGTGCGGAGCGTACGGTCGCGATGGGCGCGTTGAAGGTCGCACTCGTCAGCGCACCGGGCTTCGCGCACTGTGGCGACGTCGAGGTCGCGGAGATCGGCATCCCGCGAGGCCTGATCGCGACCGCGTCGGTCGGCGCCGGCCTCGTCGAGCTCGCTGATGTCGGGCGCGCGCTACCGAGGCCGAGCGCGCTCGATCACAAGGGCAGACGCGGCCACGTGCTGGTCGTCGCCGGCATGCCCGGCTTTCGCGGCGCCGGGCGACTGTGCGCCGAAGCGGCCGCGCGCGCCGGTGCGGGGCTGGTCACGCTCGCCGCGTCGGGCGACGTCACTGCGTCGGATTCGATCATGACTCGCAGCGTGGAAGGCGCGCTCGGCGAGCTGCTGGTTGGCAAAGC
>CAZDGY010001209.1:0-2050 GCA_964504685.1 uncultured Kofleriaceae bacterium
CGTAGGTCTTGCGCGGATCGAGCGCCGCCTGCTGAGGACTCGGGCCGAGCAGCTGGCGCTTGCCGTCGATGATCAGCGACACGGTCGCGCCGGGCGGATTCGAATCGAAGTGGCCGGTCACCGAGATCGCATCGAGCGTGATTTCGACCTTCGAGGCCTGGCTGAGGTCGACGCTGACCGTCTTGTTCGCGCTCATGAACCCGGGCGGCGCATCGATCGAGATCGTGTGCACACCGGGCGCGATGTCGCGGATCCGCGCCGGGACGTTGATCTGCTGGGCGACGCCGTCGAGCTTCCAGCCTTTGACCGTCGTCGGCGTGACGTAGAGGTCGAAGCCGGTCTTGTCGTCGCCGGCGACGCGCGGCGCTTCGGCCGAGCCCGGCGAGCCTTGCTGCGGCGCCGTGCCCGCCGCGGCAGTGGTCGTCGTCGGCTTGCTGCCGCTGGTCGCGACCATCACGATGACGACAGTCAGCACGACCAACGCGGCGGCGATGATCGCGATCATCATCGTCCGCTTGTTCTTCTGACGGCGATACGCCGCCGAGCTGCCGAACATCGGCTGCTCTTCGAACGCCGACGGATACATCATCGGCGCGGGCGGCTGCGACACGAGGCGAACCGGCGCCGAGCTCTCGCGCGGTTGGGCGAGCGATGCGACGAGCGCAGCGGCAGGATCGTCGTAATGCGCGGGCGCGGGGCCCTTCTGCGAGCCGGTAGCAGAGATCCGCGGCGGCTCCATCAACGTCGGCGCGTTCGCAGCGCCGTTCGGACCCGCGAGACCGTTCGTGCCGTTGTGGGGCGGCGGCGGCCGAGAGTTGTCCCAACCACGTGCGGTCGACACCAGCGACGACAAGTCGGGCCCATTGTCGATCGGTCCCGATGCGGCTGCGCCCATCGGCGGTCCCGAGCTCGGTGCCGATAGCGGCAGCGGCTTCGACAGGCCGGCGCTCGGGGCGCCCGGACGGCGCTTCGGATCATCGGCCGGGTCGTCGTAGATCTGGGTCTCGAGCTCGTCGTCATCCCACGACAGTCCGCTCTCGGCGCGCGCGGCGGCAGCGGGTTGCACCACGGGCTGTTGCGCCGACATTCGCATGCTCGCCGATGGCGGCGGCGGCGGCATCGTCGTCGACTTGATCGCGGGCAGCGCTTGCGTCGATTTGCGCGGCGGCGGCGGCTGGCTCGACGGCGGGCGCGAGGCTGGGGCGCTGCCGCCAGTCGGCGTGCGGCCGACCGCAGGTGCGTTCCCCGGCGGCTCGGTCGGCGCTTTGAGCTGGCGATAGCTCTCGAGCTTCGCCGTCTCTTCTTCGATCTCTTTGCCGAACGTCTTCTTCATCCACCCCGCGAGATCTTTGCGCGAGTAGAACTCGCCGGCGGTGTAGACGAACGCCTGCAGCTCGTCGTGGAGGTCGATCGCGTTCTGATAGCGATCCTCGACATCCTTCGCGAGCGCCTTCAAGACAATGCGCTCGAGCTCGTCGGGGATCCGCCGGTTGTACGTCGACGGTGGCAGGATCTCGACGTTGCGCACCTTCTCGAGTGTCGAGAAGTCGCTCTCGCCGACGAACAAGCGCTCGCCGGTCAGCAGCTCGTACAGCACGATGCCGCACGAGAACACGTCGCTGCGGCGATCGATCGGAATGCCGCGCACCTGCTCGGGCGACATGTAGCCGAACTTGCCCTTGAGGATACCGGCTTGCGTCTTCGACCCTTTGCCGGCCGCCTTCGCGATGCCGAAGTCGATGATCTTCACTTCGCCTTCGAACGAGACGAGCACGTTCTGCGGCGACACGTCGCTATGGACGAGGTGGACCTCGCGGCCGGCCTGATCGCGCTTGTTGTGCGCGTAGTCGAGGCCTTCGCACAGCTTCATCACGACGAAGCACGCTTGCGACACCGGCATCGGCTCGCCGAGCTGGCGGCAGCGATCGAACATGCCGCGGAGGTCGCGGCCGTGGACGTGCTCGAGCGCGATGTAGTACGCGCCGTCGACGACACCGAGATCGAAGATCTGCGCGATGTTCGCGTGGTTCAGCTGAACCGCGAGCTTCGC
>CAZDGY010001210.1:0-2046 GCA_964504685.1 uncultured Kofleriaceae bacterium
TGCTCGAGTTCTCGATCGCCGCGATCGGGCTCGGCGCGTTGCTCGCGTTCTACGGCGGCGGCTTGCTCGTCGGCGTGATCCCGCCGTTCGTCGCATTCGCGCTCGCCGGTTCGCTCGGCGCGCCGCTGTTCGTGATCGCGGGCCAGGCGCTGTGGAATGCCGCACTGCGCGGGCTCGCCGTGGTCGCGCCGCGAATGGCGATCGGTCGCCGGCGCGCAGCGTTGCGTGCGACCGACATCGCGCTCGCGATCGTCGCGCTCGCCGCGGCGATCATCGCGACGTACGCGATCTATTCGTTGCTGCATCAGGTGTTCGAGCTGCGCACGCCGCAGCCGGGCACCACGCCGTTGCAGCGCGAGATCTTCGGCAAAGCGATCGTGCCGACCGGCTGGCCGGCGACGTGCTGGTCGTCGACGCTCGGAGGCACCTGGCGGATCGACGACGACCTGCGGTTCATCTACGACTCGACGTTCGAGCAGATCGCGTATGGAACTTTCCCGTGGGGCGTGCTCGCGCCGATCGCGTTCGCACAGCTGATCGGCTCGCAAGAACCGCGCAAGCGTCTGCTCGGATCGCTCACGCTGGCATGGGCCGCCGCCGCGTGGGTCGCGAACGAGGTGTTCCAACGCAAGGTCGGCTTTGCGCTGTACACCGGGTTTCCCGCGATCGCGATCGCGGTCGCGGTCTGGGTCGATGGCCTATTGGCCGCGCGTTATCGCGGCGATGTCAACGAGCAGCCCACCGGCGCGAAGTTGATCGGCGTGTTCTTCTTCTTGGCGGTGCTCGATCTCGCCAAGGATCAGCAGTCGTTTACCGAGAAGGTGACGTCGATGCTCGTCGGCGGCGAAGCGATTCCGTACCCGCCGAGCACGCACGTGCTGTTCCTGCCGACCCGGCTGTGGATCTTGATCCTCGGCATGATCGTCGCGGTCGGGCTCGCGCTCGCGCTGATTGCGTGGCGACCGCGCAGCAAGTGGCTGCAACGCGGTCCGGTGATCGCCACGCTCGGCGGTACGCTCGCGCTCTCGCTGTTCTGGTCGAACGTGTGGCAGCCGCTGTTGTCGCGCCACTTGTCGTCGAAGACGATGTTCGACGAGGTCGTCGATCTCTACAAACCGGGTGACGCGCTCGTGCTGATGGGCGACCTCGGCGACGCGCCACACGACTACGCGCCCGACATCAAGCCCCAGGTCGTGCAGACGCGCGAGCAAGTCGCCGCCGAGCTCAGTCGCGACCACCGCGTGTTCGCGATCGCGCCCCAAGGTGAGCTGTGCACGTTGCATCACGACATGACGTCGAAGCCGTACTTCGTGCTCGACGCGCGCAATCAACGCTCGTACTTGCTGTCGAACCGAGTCGACGGCGGGGTAGACGAGAACCCGCTGCGCGACGTGATCCTGCATAGCGAGCCGAAGAACATTCCGAACCGGCCGAAAGCGCGCATCGTGTTCGACAACCGGATCGAGCTGATGGGCTGGGCGATCGATCGCGTCGTCGACCGCGCGAGCACCTTCGAAGTCACGACCTACTACAAGGTACTCACGAACATCGGCGGCGCCTGGCAGGCGCTCTACCACTTCGACATGGTCAAAGGTCCACGCGGCTTCAACGGCGACCACAAGCCGATCAACGACCGGTGCTCGATGGCGAGCTGGCAAAAGGGCGATTACATCGTCGATACGTTCACCGTCACCGCGGGCAGTACGGCGACCCCGAAGGGCCAATACGACGTGTGGACGGGGTTCTTTACCGGATCGTTCCCGAACTGGCGCAACATGCCGATCAGCGAGGCTCCGGGCGATATGCGCGACAACACCGATCGCGTAAAGATCACCCAGATCACGATCGATTGACGCGCGGGGGGTCCGGGGTTATGACGCGAGGGATGGTCAAGGTCCGCGAGGGAACAGCACCGACGGTGAGCGACGCGGACCGTCGCCGCGCACCGCGCGTGCTCGTCGACCTCGAGGTCGATTACGCGAGCGAAGAGAACTACCTGTTCGCGTACATCACCGACATCAGCGAGACCGGCATCTTCGTGCGCAC
>CAZDGY010001211.1:0-2042 GCA_964504685.1 uncultured Kofleriaceae bacterium
TAGCGGCCTCCGACCTCGGGACGAGTCGCTTGCGCAACGCGAGGACCGCGCCGGACATTCCGACGAGGCCGATCCCGACGACGATCTCGACCGTGGTCGCGAGTGAGAGCCCGGCCGCGTGCGATAGCGCCGGAACGAGGGTCGGGATGAACGCGGCGAGCAGCGCGCCGACGTGATAGACGATGCCGATCGCACGCGCGCGCACGGGCTCGGCGAACAAGCTGGTCGTCAACATCGGCGTGACGCCGGAGTAGCCGACGCCGAGCGCTCCGCCGAGGAACGCGCCGAACATCGCGGCATGCGGCCACGCACCGACGAACAATGGCAGCGCAGGCACCATCAGCAGCGCCGGCGTGACGAGCGCGGCGATCAAGCCGAAGCGATTCGCGATCCAGCCGGCCGCGACTACCCCGACGAGCATGCCGACGTTGAAGTAGACGAGGCCGCTCCAGCCGATCGCCGCGGCGCCGGCGAGACACGCACCGTCGGTCGAGCCACACGCAGCGCGCTCGAGCTGCATGCCGATGTACGACGTCGTCATCCCGTAGTAGACGACGAACCCGAGCGCCATCACGAGCGAGCCGAGCACGAGCATCGTGCGGACTTGCGGCACCGCGAGATCGCTGAGCATGCCGCGAGACTTCTCGCGGCCCGTAAACGGAGGCCCCTCCGCCCAAGGGGTCGGCCGTCCTTGCTTCGCGCGGACAGCCGATCGCGCGCCGTCGTCGGGAACGAGCATGCGAATCGGGAGCACCGCGAGCGCCGGCACCGCCGCGATCAAGAACATCGCGCGCCAGCCGTACGCCGGCACGATCCACGACGCGAGCGCGGCAGCGAGCAGAAAGCCGATCGGCCAACCGGCTTGCAGCAGCCCCGACGCGAAACCGCGGCAGCGCGGCGGCAAGCTCTCCATCGCCAGCGCGGTCCCGGCGGTCCACTCAGCGCCCATGCCGAAGCCGAACAGCGTGCGCAGTACGAGCAACCACGCGAACGACGGCGCGAAGTAGATCGCAGCGTCGAACGCCGCGAACCATAGAAGCGACAGCATGAGAGGCAAGCGGCGTCCCCAGCGATCTGCGATCCAACCTGCGATCACTCCGCCGGCGAGGCGGACGAGCAGCGTCAAGGTCAGCGAGCCAGCGACCGCGGTCGGCGAGACGCCGAACTCTTTGCTCACGCTTGCCGTGACGCAGATGAAGATCGTGAAATCGAAGGCGTCGAGCACCCAGCCAACCCACGCAGCTGCAAACGCAGCCCATTGAGCGCGAGTGGGCTCGCGCCACCACGGTGCGGTTCTCTCCATGCGCGATCGGTAGCGAATTGAATGGTGCGATGCAACAATAAAATTGTGCAGTAGTGTAAATCATTGTAACAACAACGATAAGCCGACGCAATCGTGCTGCGATGCAGCATATCGGACTTGACGGCCGCATTGGCCGTCCTTAGGGTGACGTCACAAACCACTCACAAGGATTCTCGTCATGACGACTCAGAAGACCGAAACCGAAACCAAGTCCGACTCGAAGACCGCCGCGTTCGATCCCACCGCGGCGTGGGCCGCATCGCAGCAGGCGTTCCACAAGATGATGACCGAGGCATTCGAGCGCGCGCAGGCGATGTCGGGCGAGTACGTCGCGCTCGAGGCGCAGATGATCGCAAAGGCGCGCGAAGCGATCGCGCACTGGGCGAAGCTCGCGCAAGACGCGCTGTCGTACAGCGCGGAGCTGTCCGCGCAGGCGCGCAAGGTCGGCGTCGATGCGGCGCGCAAGATGGGCGTCGCCTGAATGACGGACGCGTTGCTCGGCTGGCCACGCGCCATCGCTGACGCGTGGACCGACGTAGCGCTAGGGACGCTCGGGATCTCCGCGCCCGCGCCCGCGCTGATGCCGACGCCACGCGACGAGCTCGCGCTCGACGGTGGAGCGAAGCTCTATCACTTTCAACCGGCCGGGCACGGCATCCCATTGTTGCTCGTGCCGTCGCTGATCAATCGCTGGTACGTGATCGATCTTCGAGCCGGCGCCAGCCTCGTCGAGGCGCTG
>CAZDGY010001212.1:0-2042 GCA_964504685.1 uncultured Kofleriaceae bacterium
GATCCGAGCCAAGGATAACCACCGGTTGAAGTTTCTCGACCGCAAAGCGATCGCACCGTCGGATCCTTATGTCGTCGCGATCAACGCCGTCGACGTTGATGATTCGGACCTCGACGATGGCCTGCCCCTCATCGTGCGTGCGGTCTACCCGATCGGCGAGCTCGCGTACTCATATAGCGTGCGGACGGACTACTCGAGCCCCGATGAGCACTTCGACCACGGAGGCCACCTAACTCGGCCGCACACCCCGGCGGTGAAGACGAACAAGAATGTAGACGCTCCCACGACCGGGTTTGCCGACGGCACCCTCTCCGGTGTGTCGGCGATCATCTTTTCACCGCACGGAATCCTGAACGCTCCAACTCCGATCGGCCGAGAGTGTGTGACGGTTTACAACGCGACCGCTGCCAACCCGATCGCCTCCGATACATTCCGGTTCGGGGAGTCGTGTCACGGCGATGGAGAACGGTTGCACCGGGTCGACTGGTGGACGCGGGAAAAGAACCATCTTCGCCAGCCAGCTCGATCCGAAGCGCTATCACGAGTACCTCGGCGATCCGACCGTGGCCGACGCGGTCTGCGACCGCCTGATCCACAACGCCCACCGAGTCGTGCTATCTGGGCCCTCTCGCCGAAAGGAGGAGGCTCCGATCAAGTAGGACCCACCAGCGTCGCTTCGCTCCGATCGCCATGACCGAACTCGGTGATCGTCATCCACCGGTTTCGGTGATCGCGATGGGCGAAATCCGCACGCCAATGCCAAGCGCACGGAAGTGCTCGCAATTGATTCTCAGCTACCGCCACCGGATCGCGATGGGCTGCAGCTGCGGCTGCGCTGACGCGCGACCGCGTGCGGTACACGTCTCGGTTAGACTAGTCCCGTGTCATTGCGTATCGGCCGCGGAATGGTGGTCTCGTACCACTACACACTCAAGAACTCCGACGGCGACCTCCTCGAGTCGAGCGGCGGCTGCCCATTCAGCTACGTGCATTCAGCTCGGCCGAAGGTGATCGCGGCGATCGCGAAGGCGGTGGAAGGTCGGGCCGTCGGCGACGCGTTTCACGTGGTCGCCAGGCCAGAAGACGCCTATGGCCCGCGCGATCCCGACGCCACGATGGTCGTTCCGATTCAGCGCAGCGACCGCAGGGGAGCAGCGACCTTTACCGTAGGGAGCGTTGTCAGCTTTCCCAACCACGGAAAGACCACCAACGCGGTGGTCAAGCAAGTCACTCGTTCGAGCATCGTGCTCGATCTCAATCACCCATCGGCTGGGCAAACCCTGCATTTCGACGTGGAGATCATCGGAGTGCGCAAAGCGACGCCGAGCGAGCTGCGCAGCTCGATGGTCGATCACGGGATGGGGAGCTTGTCCGTAACGCAGCGAGGGCCTCGGGAATTTCCATTAGATCTGTTCGGCGATACGAACGTGTTGCGCGCGGTCGGGCGACAGATCGCGTCGGTGGCCGACTACGCCATGGTTCCACCATTTCCGTGGGGACAGCGCTTGTACGGCCGCGTGTTCACCGACCGCTGCAAGAAGCTCCCGGGTGACCTCATCGAGCTCGGCGTTGGCCGCGGCGGTATGTCGCTTTACCTCGCGCAGCTCGCGAAGCCGCTTGGCAAGCGCGTCTTCAGCTTAGATAGCTTCGAGGGTTTACCGGCGACGATTTCGACGGCCGACAACAGTGGCTTTCGCGCTGCTGACTACCGCGGCTCTCGCGATAAAGCGGATCCGGAAACGCGGTTCGTCGCGGCGGCAACGCGTCTGAACGTACGCGATGTCATCGTTCCGGTCCGCGGGTTCTTCGAGCACACGCTGCCGCGCATCGCGAAGAACCAGCGCTACTGCTTCGCGCACCTCGACTCCGATCTGTATTCATCGATTCACGTCTCGCTGACTGGGATCTACGATCGAATCGTCCCGGGAGGCGTCATTGCGGTCGATGAATTCTTACATCACGCGCAATGTCCGGCACGAGCCGTTTCTGACATCTTAAACGCTATGAGGCTGCGTCCCGTACACCACGTCTCGATTCCCTAT
>CAZDGY010001213.1:0-2037 GCA_964504685.1 uncultured Kofleriaceae bacterium
AGCGGCTCGGCGACGTCGGTCCGCGCCCACGATTCGAGCACGATCGCCGCGCTGATCGGTTCGGACACTCGGCGCTCGCCGCCATCGCTGGCGATGACGACCCCCGCCGTGGTTCGCGATACGGAAACTTGTAGTTCCGGACACGTGCCGAGGTCGACGCCGCGTTGCACGAGCAACTGCCCGATGTCGCGCACCAGCTCGGGGTCGCCGCGGAGCTCGACGCAGGGTGCTGCACGTACCGCGCGCACGGCGAGCACCGTGGTCACGACGGCTGAACCGAGGGTGAGCAGGCGCACGGCTAAGCCGATGGTTCACCAGATTCGTCGAGGAGACAATGAAGAAGCGACGAAGGTCGTATACTCTCGCGCCGTGTCCGAGCCTCCGAAGCAGTCAGAGAGCAGCAAGCAGCTCGCCGCGGCCGAGCAGCAGGCCAAGGACCGCTTCGAAAAGGCGATGACCGAGCTCCGCGAGGGCGCCTACCGATTCTCGTCCCGGGCCCGCGGCCAGTCCGAGCTGATCATCGAAGAGCTGGTCGACCCGGACGGCGAGACCGTCAAGTCGCTCGCCGAGCACGAAGGCGAGCCCGGCGCGCTTGCGCTTGCCCAGTCGCTCGAGCTGATCACGTTCGACACGTGGCTATTCGGCCAGATCGGCGATCAGGACGCGCTCGATCTCAAGTCCGAGGACCATTGGGAAGTCTGGTTCACGTTCGGCGCGTGGATCGGCGAGACCATGCGTCGCCGCCACGGCGGGCACTGGCTGATGATGGGCGACGACCCGCATACCTGGCGGATCGGGTTCTCGAAGATCTTTCTCGAGATCGCGCCATTCGTGTTTGCCGAGCGGCTGTTGCGCATGGGCTCGGGCGCGACCCGCACGATGGTTACCGAGATCGAGCGCATCCGCGTGCTGCACGAAGAGCAGCGGCAGCGCGACAACGGCAAGGAGCTCGATAGGTTCGTCGCGCAGCACTACATCCGGCTGCACACCGTGCCGCTCGGTCAGTGGATGGCGATGGACTTCGCGAACCTCGCGAAGTCGTGGAACGAAGCGCCGGTCGAGACGCTGATCGCCGAGCTCAAAGAAAAGGGCCCGCGGCTCGGCCCGCAGAACACGCAGATCGTCGAGCAGGTCGTGGCCGCGCTCGCGAAGGCGAAACAAGACGCGCCGATCGCGAAGCAGACCAACGACCGCGGCCTGTTCGAGGCGATCGCCCAGATCATCGCGCTGCGCCGAGCGACTGCGCCGATCGCGATCGACATCCTCGAACGCGTCGTCATGCCCGCGATGCACGTCGGCATTCCCGAGAAGTTCCCACCGCTCGACGAAGACGACCTGACCAATCTGCGCAAGCAGGTCGAGCTGTTCGCGTTTTTCGTCGAGGTCGTGCCGCACAAGTTTCAGGCCGACGACGAGGGCTTTCTCGGCACGATCCCGCACGAGCAGCTGACGACACCGTACGCGGACCGCAACGTGCTCGAGATCGGCAAGGGCGACTGGGTTGTCGTCAACCCCGCGCATTTCGCGGAGATGCTGCAAGAGTTCGACGCGCCGAAGCTGCTCGACAAGTACGACGACTTCGTCAAGTACCTGCGCACCGTGCCGGATGCGCCGAATCGCCGCGACGACGGCCGGATGCTCGCCGAGACCGCGGTGCGCGCGCTCACCGATCTCAAACAATGCGTCGCGGTCGCGGCGCAGAACAAAGACGCGCTGCTGTTCCGCTTGCTGCCGCCGCCGGGTTGATCGTGTGGGCGGGCCGCATCTTGGTTGCTGCCGGCGCGACCCTCGTCGCATGCAAGTCAGGGAAGCCGAAGGACGACCGCCCGCTGAAAGAAGCCATCGTCGGCGCGTGGGACGTCTGGTGTGCGACCGACGACGAAGCGAAGGCGTCATGCCTCGGCAAAGACGACATGAAGCTCGTCAAGACGTTCAACGCCGACGGCACGGTCGAGCTCTCGGTCGATGGCCGCGGCGATCCACCGATGATCGGGAAGTGGACGCTCACAGGCTCCGAGCTCGAGCTCGCGTTCGAGG
>CAZDGY010001214.1:0-2034 GCA_964504685.1 uncultured Kofleriaceae bacterium
GGCTCGCCGGCTCGGCCGCCGGTGTCGGTGGTTGCGGCGGTCCCGCGTAGATCGGTCCACACGCGACGACCAGCGCGACGCCTAGGCTTAGTTTCGCCATCATTCGGTCAAGCGTAGCGCACCGCTTGCAACTCGCGCGACTGCGAGCCAAAGTCCGGCGGTCATGCGCCCCACCGTCGCCGAACCGTTGTCGCTCGCGGTGACCGAAGGGATTCGGGTCCGAGTCCAGTCGTTGTACTTGCCGGATCAGTCGTCGCCGCGTGACGATCGTTACGTCTTCGCCTACACGATCACGATCTCGAACGAGAGCGCGCGCACCGCGCAGCTCCGCACCCGGCATTGGGTGATCACCGATGGCCGAGGCGTGGTGGAAGAGGTGCGCGGCGACGGCGTCGTCGGCGAGCAACCGCGGCTACAGCCTGGCCAGACGTTCCAGTACACGTCGGGCTGCGTGCTGACGACCCCGATCGGCACGATGCACGGCACCTATCGGATGTGGCGCGACGACGGCACGTTCTTCGACGCCGAGATCGCGACGTTCTCGCTCGCATCGCCGGCTCGCGCCGACGAGCTGAATTAGGGCTCAGTACGGGCAGTTGCTGGCGCCCGACATGTAGGCAACAATTTCGCCAAGCCTTCGCGTAGGCTGTGCGTCTATATCCTGAGATGACGAACGCTGAGCGCGAAGCATCGACCGCGACCGCCTTGGTTGCGGCGGCGAAAGCCGGCGACCAGCGGTCGTTCGAGGCGCTGGTCCGTCGCTATCGCAAGCGGATCTACGCGCTCGCGCTCCACATCACCGGCTCGGCCAGCGAGGCCGACGACATCGCGCAAGAAGTGTTCTTGAAAGCGTTCCGCGCGCTCGCTCAGTTCGAAGGCCGCAGCCAGTTCTTCACCTGGGTCTATCGGATGACGGTGAATCGCTCGCTCAACTCGCGCCGCGATCGCGCGCGCCGTGGCGAAGGCACGCTCGATGATCCGCGTCTCGAGCTCGCCGTCGCGGTCGATGCGCGCGGCAACCCGGGGCTCGAAGCCGAGCTGCGCCAGACCTACTCGCGCCTGCTTCGCGCGCTCGACTCGTTACCGGCCGACATGCGGACGACGGTGATCCTCGTCGCGCTGCAGGGCCTGTCGCATGGCGAGGCCGGGGTCGTACAGAAAGTCAGCGAAGGCACGATCGGTTGGCGGATGCACGAAGCGCGGAAGCGCCTGCACGAAGCGATGGAGCCCGAGCGCCTGCACCGCAAGCGTGGCCAGCTGTCCGCCGAGCTCGCGCGCGTGTTGACCGAGCACGGCTTGCCGCTGCTCGATCCCGCGAAGGCCTGAGCTACCGGGCCGCGAACGCCGCGCCGACTGACCGGTCACCGCGCGGGGCATCCCGGCTACCCCATCGGTTCGTTCGGGCCGCCGCGCTCGAGCGCGCGCTGATACGCCGGCCGGGCATGTGCGCGCGCGACCCACGCGGTGATCCGCTCGGGCACGTTTGGCATCCGCGCCGCGAGCGCTTCCATCGGGAACAGCATCTGGATATCCGCGCCGGTCGGCTCTTCGCCTGCGAACCAGGGCGACTTCGCGAGCTCGCCGTCGAGAAACGCGGCATGCAGCTCGAGGTTCGGCGTGATCGCGATAGCCTCGACCTTCGACGCGATCGCCTTAGCGATCGGCCGCACCGGCCACGGCGCCTTGCGAATCCGCCGGAACACGAGCGCGAGCAACAGGTATGGCATCAGCGAGCCTTCGGCGTAGTGCAGGAAGTAGCGATAGCGCATCAGCTCGGGCGTCCCGGCGGCAGGCTTCCACTTGCCGGCGCCGTAGGTCTCGACAAGGTACTCGATGATCGCTCCGCTCTCCGCGATCGTCTTGCCGTCATCGGTGATCACCGGTGCCTTGCCGAGCGGGTGGATAGCCTCGAGCGTCTTCGGCGCGAGCATCGTCTTGTGATCGCGCTCGTACTTCACGAGCTCGTACGGCACGCCGAGCTCCTCGAGCATCCACAGGATGCGTTGCGAGCGCGAGTTGTTGAGGTGATGGACG
>CAZDGY010001215.1:0-2033 GCA_964504685.1 uncultured Kofleriaceae bacterium
CAGTCGATCGAGACTGCAGGACTATCCCCAAAATAATCGTACACCCTGCGCCCGGCCGATCTGCAAGTCGAACATGTAGTGACAGCGAATTGCGTGAGCTGGGCTACGTCTCGGGCGGCGAGACGGATGTAGGTTCTCGGCGGAGAGCGAGCTTGTAAAGCATCGTTAACGCGAGCGCGACGAACACGAGCGACGGCAGCTTGAAGTGGGCGTATTCGCCGCCGGCGACCGCGAGCACCTTGTCGTCCTGGGTCGCCGCGACCGGGATCGCGAGAGCGATGCCGATCAGCGCTTCGCCGGTGATGAACCCGGCGGCCGCGAGCAGGCCGTTGCGCTCGACGGTGGCGCGGCGCTCGGGCGAAGCCTTCGTCTTGTCGAGCACGCGCGACACGAGCCAGGCGACGACGCCGCCGAAGAAGATCGGCACGTTCAGCTCGAACGGCAGATACACGCCGACCGCGAACGCCATCACCGGGATGCGGAACTTCGCGCCGCGCTTCTCGAGCAGGAAGTCGATCGCGATCACGACCGCGGCGATCACCGCACCGATCCCGATGAAGGTCCACGGCAGACCGCCGGCGAACACGCCCTTCGCGACCGTCCCCATGAGATTGGCCTGCGGCGCCGCGAGCTTCTCGCTGCCGATGCCGTACGCGTTGTTCAGCAGATTCAGAATCGGCGCCATCGCGAACGCCGCGACAAGCACGCCGACGATCTGCATGACCTGTTGCTTCCACGGCGTCGAGCCGACGAGCTGTCCGCACTTGAGATCTTGCAAGTTGTCGCCGCCGATCGCCGCGGCGCAACAGACGATCGCACCGATCAGGATCGCCGCTACGGGGCCGGCCTCACTGTTGACGCCAAGCGCGAGCAACAGCAGCGCCGACACGAGGATCGTCGAGATCGTGATGCCCGAGACCGGATTGTTCGACGAGCCGACCAGGCCGGCCATATACGACGCGACCGCCGCGAACAAGAAGCCGGCGACCAGCATGACGACGGCCATCACCGCTGCGATCGGCGCCGTGATGTCGCGCAGGTGCCAGAAGATGAAGAACAGCGGCACGACCGACAGCGCGATCAGGATGAGGATGATGTTCATCGGCATGTCGCGCTCGGTACGCGGCACGGTGTTGGCGCCGCCCTCGCGCCCGCGCTTGTACGCTTCGAGCCCGGCCGTGATCCCGCCGAGCAGCGACTTGCGCAGCTTGAACAGCGACCACATCCCGCCGACGAGCATCCCGCCGACCCCGAGGTACCGCGTCACGTACTTGTGGTAGACGCCTGCGGCCGTCACCGGGTCGACGTCGGCGAGCGGTTGGTCGAGCGCGAACAGGCGGTGATCGATCCAGTTGTGCGGATCGACGAGCGCGAGGATCTTGTGGATCGCGTCCGAATCCTTGAGCGCCTCGGCGAGCGTGCCGTACAGCGGTGCGGCGTGCGCGTGGGTGAGTGCGACGTGCGCCATTTGCGCGTGCGCATCGGGGTCGATGACGATCGAGAACGGATCGCCAAACGCGGCGAACAGCGGCAGCGCGATCCAGCGATTGATCGCGGCACCGGCGAAGATCACGACCGCGACGTTGAACCCGACGATGTAGCCGACCGACAGCAGCGCGGGCGACGCGTTGAGCCCGAAATAAGCGGGCACGCCCGCGGTCGGACCGCCGACCGTCGCGGTACCGAGCGCGGCTTTGCCGGCGATGTACGTACCGAACTCGACGACCTCGGCCCACAACGCCAGCCCCGCGGCGCCGATCTTGACGAGCGCACCGACGACTCCGGCGACGACGAGCACGCCGACACCGCCGCCACCCTCCGCCCCGACCTTGAGCACCTCGGCGGTCGCGACGCCTTCGGGGAACTGCAGCGGCTGATCGATGATCAACGCGCGGCGCAGCGGGATCGTGAACAACACGCCGAGCAAGCCGCCGAAGCCGGCGATCAGCGTGGTCTCGAGATAGGGAAACGCGTCGGTGAGCGTGCCATCGGCGCCCTGTTGGCGCGACCAGGTGCCGAGGATGACGAGCGCG
>CAZDGY010001216.1:0-2033 GCA_964504685.1 uncultured Kofleriaceae bacterium
GACTCGTTGTGCCCGCGGGACTCGCGCCGAAGGCGCGGGAACCCGCGCGGCGGAGAGTCCGACGCCGCGCACAGCGCGGCCGCCGCTCGCGCCAGCGAGCGTGCGCTCCGGCCGCGAGGAGCCGAAGGCGACGAGTGCCGGAGGTCGGACTCGAACCGACATTCCCGTAAAGGAAGGGGCTTTTGAGACCCCCGAGTCTACCATTTCTCCACTCCGGCAAAAAACGAGACACGCCGGCCACAGGCGCCGGCGCATTCCGTTTCAGTGACGATCGCTAGACGGCGATCAGCACGCGCTGATCGCTGGGTCCAGCATACGGCTCACATGCCGCCCGAGCCAGCCGCGCTGCCGCCGCCCATGTCGCCCGAGCCGCTGCCGGCCGCAGCCGAGCCGGTGTCGGAGCCGCCACCCGCGGGGGTGGTAGCTGCCTTCTTGTGGTGGCAGCCAGCAAGCGCCGCCGAGACGAGAATCGCAATCGCAAACATCTTCTTCATAAGTAGTCCTCTCTCTGGTTTTTCACGCCGCTGGCGCCTGCCAGGCAGCAACTAACACTGGTGGTTCAGCCCCCGCACGGATCGCCGGTCGGGGAAGCCTTCATCGCGGAGCCGTTGCCCGCGCTGCCGTCGGTCGCGCCCGAGCCTTTGTCGGCCGGGTCTGCTTTGTTGGTGGGCGTCGTCGAGCCCTTCTTGCCGCCGCCGCACGCGGCGATGACGATCGCCGCGACGAATGCAATCACGAGGGTGGTCTTCATGGATTCATCGCGGGTGTTACGTTTGGCGGTCAGCGCTGCGAAATCAATTGCCGAGCTCGGCGAGCGCGGTCTCGAGCTCGCCGCGAGCATGCTGATCGCCGGTTCGGGAGGCAACTTCGATGCCTTTACGATAGATATCCGCCGCCTCGGCCTTGCGACCGAGTGCAGCAACCGTGCTGCCGGCCATCAGATAGGTCGGTACGTAGTCGGGGAACGACGTCATCAGATCGGAGAACGCGGCGGCAGCTTCAGCCAGCTGGCCGCGACCTTTGAGCTCCATCGCCAAGCCATACCGAGGGAAGGGGTCGGTCGGCGTACGGGCGATGAAGGTCCGGAATGTCTCGATACGATCCATGGACGGCTAGCGACGTTGAACGCCCATGCAAGCCGGGGCTTACAGGGACGACGACCATATCGCAGGACTTTCTTCCAAATGCCAGTGCCCTAAGACGAATTCCGCAGTGGCGCTCGTGCTACAAATGAGGAGATCGGGTGAAGCGGCCGTTCACTAGGTTCATCGGTGTCGACCTTGGCGGAGGACGTGGCAAGACCACCGCGGTCGCCGAGGTCCGGAGTACAGCCGGGCGCGGAGCCGAGGTATTCGAGGTCGCGACGCGGTCCGGCCAGCGCGCGTGGACCGACGACACGCTGATCGAACGACTCGCCGAGCCCGACCCGGCTCGCGTGATCGCGATCGACGCGCCGTTGACCAAGACGTCGTGCGCGCGCTGCGTCCGCCCGGTGTGCCCCGGGATGGAAGCTTGTGAAGAGCCGGCGGTCGCATGGCTGCGTACGACCGGACGCGCGCTCGTTCAACAAGTCGCCGCCGAGATCGTCGGCGGTCGCGCCGGCAGCCGCCCGCAATACGCATCGCAGGTCCGACTCGCCCCGTACGCACATCGCGCGACCGACGTCGTGATGACCTACGAGCGCGGCTTGCTGCCGCTGTCGACGCTCGGCCAGACCAACGGTGCGATCGCGGCGCGCGCGAGCCAGCTGCGCCGCCGCCTCGCGAACACCGGCTACCAGATCAACGAGAATCTGTTGGAAGTATCGCCGTCCGCCACGATCGCCGCGCTGTGCGGCGCTCGGCTCGCGCGTGGCTACAAACGCGACGCTGATCCGTGGCGAACGCGAGCGATGATCCTCGAGCAGCTCGGCGATCTGAGCTTCGCGCCACAGAGTCGGATGGCGCGTGAAGACGTGCTCGGCAACGACCATTGTTTCGACGCGGTCATCGCGGCTTACACCGCGCTCCATCCCAACATCACGATCCTGCTGC
>CAZDGY010001217.1:0-2033 GCA_964504685.1 uncultured Kofleriaceae bacterium
TGTTCCGCGAGGCGGCCGGGTTGGTGAGGCTCGCGCCCGAGAACTTCAGGAGCGAGATGCGCGTGTGCTGCGAGCCGCCCTTGACGGTGAGCATAGAGCCCGCGGCGGTCGCTGCGTTCCACTTCCACAGGAGCTCGCTCGACATGCCCGAGCCGAGCAACTGCACGTTGCTCTGGCCGTTGATCGTCAGTTGGGTGACCGCGTAGGCGCCCGGCGGGAAGAACACGACGCCGCCGCCGGCGGTTGCGCACGCGTTGATCGCGTCCTGGATCGAGGCCGTGTCGTCGGTGGTGCCGTCGCCGAGCGCGCCGTAGTCCTTGACCACGTACCACGCGAAGCTCTGCTGGAGCTGCTGCCATGCGGTCGCAGCGGTGCCAGTCTTCAGCCATGCCTTACCGGTTACGGCGTTCTCGAGGTAGAACGAGCCGATCGCCGCGGCGACGCCGCCGCCGCCAGTTGGATCGATCGTCCCCGAGATCAGGTCCACCACGTTGAGGCGGATCTGAGTGGTAGCGACGTCAGCAGGCGTCGTCGTCATGACTTAGTGTCCGATGCAGACGTAGTCGAACGTCTCGGCGCTCGTGTTGGTGACCGCGAGCGTGGTCGCGGCGGAGACATAGGAGAACGCGGCCTGGATGCCTCTTGGCGTGACGACGCAGGTGGGCGCGGTCGTGAACGTCGATGCGAACGTCAGCGTGCACGGCGCGCTGAAGGACGTGGAGTTCTCGACGACGGTGCCCGAGATGTCGCCACCGGTGATCGTGGCGCCGGTGCCGCATCCGGCCGACAGGGACGGCGACGTGCTGGTCGACTTGATGTGCGACGTCGCGCCGGACCAGGTGTCGGTGTTCGAGTGCGTGACCGCGCCGGTGAGCGTGCTAGCGCCGCTGATGGTCGCGGCGTTGGTGACGGTGAGTCCCGAGAGCGTCTCGGTTGCGATCTGGGTCCAGAGCGACGCGCCGCCGTCGTAGTAGAACGTCGCACTCGCCAACTGCCCCGCCGCGAGCGCCCAGGTCGTGCCACCGACGGTGGCGAAGCGGTTGGCAGGCGACGAGCCAGCGGCGCCGTTGATGATGTTGATCGCTTGGCCACCGGTGTTTCGCAGCGTGATGATTCGGCCGGGCGTGTTCGTGATGTTTAGACCATCGAACGAGATGATACCCGTCGACGTCAGGTTGATGATCGTCGCGGTCGAGCAGTCCGTCGGCGAGCACGTGTAGTCGTTGATGGAGCCCGCGCCACCGAGCGATGCGGGCGAGACCACGTTCTCGATGAAGCGCTGCACCGACGTTGCGCCGGTGATCGTCGCGCCACCGGTGGAGATGGGCTCGGTGGTCGTAATCGACGAGCCGTTGTCCAACATCGACGACGCGACCGCGTTGCCGGCGTTGTCGCCCTCGAGGATGTTTGGCGTCGTAGCGATGGTGCCGGCCGGCGGTAGCGCTCCGGACCACTGCCTCCACCGCGGGGTGGCGGGCGCGGTGGTCGCGTCGTAGAGGAGACACATCGGCTCGGACGCACTGGCCGCCAGCGTCCACGTGGCGCCGTTGATCGTCAGGATGCGATTGGCCGCCGTGCTGTCGCCGGCTGCCTCGTTGATGACGAGGACGGGGTTCGTGCCCAGGTTGATGAGACAGATGAGGCGCCCCGTGGTGCCCGCGGCGATACCGTTGAGTGTGACGGTCCCCGACGTCGTGAACGGCACGAACATCGCCGTCGAGAAGCCGGTGGGGGCCCAGTCGTTGATCGTGCCGGTGAGCCCGGTGACCGGCGCGATAATGCCGACGGACAACGCGGACACGTTGGTGCCCTGCGTGGTGATCGGAGCCGCCGGCGCGCCAGCGCCCTCGTTCACGTTGACGTTCACCGTCGGTGGTGACGAGCTCGGAATCGCCACCGCGACGACACCGGCGAGGCCAAGGAAGACAGCGACAGCGAAAGCGAAAGACTTGAAGACGCCGGCGCCGCGGCTAACGGTCGGCGACTCCTTCTCGACGATCCTATGCAGCGGGTCACTCATGGGTGCATCACGA
>CAZDGY010001218.1:0-2031 GCA_964504685.1 uncultured Kofleriaceae bacterium
AATCCTCAACGCGCTCGTCAACACGGCATCGGGCGCGACGTGGGTTTCGTTCCACCACGGCGGCGGGGTCGGCATCGGCTATTCGCTGCACGCCGGCATGGTCGTGGTCGCCGACGGCACGCCGCGCGCCGCGCGTTTCCTCGAGCGCGTGCTAACGACCGATCCAGGCATGGGCGTGATCCGTCATGCCGATGCCGGCTACGACGAGGCGATTCGCACGGCGAACGAGCGCGGCGTCGTGGTGCCGAAGCTGCGCAATGCCTGAGCTCGTCATCCACAACGCGCGGGTCATGACCTGCGATCCTGCGCGCGCCGGCTTGGGCGTGATCGATCACGGCGCGATCGCGATCGACAATACTCCCGAGCCAAGTCGGATCGTGCGATGGGTCGGAGTGGACGCGGATCGGCCACGCGGTACCGAGGAGATCGACGCGGGCGGTCGGCTCGTCACGCCGGGGCTCGTCGATTGTCACACCCACGCGATCTTCGCCGGCGATCGCGCGCGCGAGTTCGCCATGCGCGCCGACGGTAAGACCTATCTCGACATCGCGGCCGCCGGCGGCGGCATCGCGGCGACGCTCGGGCCCACGCGCGCGGCGTCGAACGACGACCTGCGTCGCCTGTTGTTCGCGCGGATGGATGCGGCGACCCGCGGCGGCACCACGACAATGGAAGTGAAGTCCGGTTACGACCTCACCGCCGATGGCGAGCTGCGGCTGCTCCGCAATATCGCGGGCTGTGCGATGGCGAGACACCAGACGCTGGTCCCCACGCTGCTCGCACACCTCGTGCCGCCGGAGCGCCTGGCCGATCGCGCGGCGTTCGTCGCCGAGATCATCGACATCTGGATACCGCGCGCGGCGGCCGATCGGAGCGCCCCGACGTCGGTCGATTGTTATTGCGACGACGGAGCATTCACACTCGACGAGGCACGCGCGATCTGGATGGCGGCAAAGCGGGCCGGGCTCGGCGTGCGCGGCCACGTCGGGCAGTTCGCGGATCTCGGCGCGGCAGAGGTGCTCGCCGAGCTCGGCGGATTGTCGGCGGATCATCTCGAGCAAGTGAGCGACGCCGGCATCGCCGCGCTTGCGGGTGCTGGCACGGTCGCGGTGATGTTGCCGGGAGCGTGCGTGCAGTTGCGCATGACGGTACCGCCGGTCGAACGCCTGCGCGCTGCCGGTGTGCCGCTCGCGGTCGCGACCGATCTGAACCCGGGGTCGAGTTATTGCGAGACGCTCGCGATCCAGATGTGGCTCGCGACCACGCACTTCGGGATGACGGTCGAGGAGACCTGGCTCGGCGTGACGCGACATGCGGCGCGCGCGTTGGGCGTCGCTGCCGGCGCGTTAGTCGCGGGCACACGCGCGGATTTCGTGATCTGGCACGCTGATGATCCGGTGCAGATTCCGTATCGCTACGGCGCTGATCTGGTCGATCGGGTCTATGCCGCCGGCCGGGTCGCGTAGATCGGCAAGTTGACAATAGCGACAGCGTCCCCAGCGAAGCTGCGTGATAACGAGAGCTTGCGCGACACCTCCGCCCGGCAAGTTGACTGAAGCGACAGCGTCACCTTGACAGATGTCAAAGTGATATCACTATGACATCTATGGCGATGAAAGAACACGACGCTATCTCGACCTCGGGCGGGCTGATGGTCATCCTCGGGCTCGCGGCACTGGGCGCTGCCGCATGGCAGGGTTCGCTGATGGATCCGCACATCGGGCAGACCGCGCAGGCGATGCATGGGCTCGCCGCGGGCGGGTTCGTGCTGCTCTCGATCATTCTGTTCAAGGGCGTGATCGTGATCGGCCCGAACGAGGCGCGCGTGCTCACGCTATTCGGCCGGTATGCCGGCACGGTGAATCACAACGGGTTGCGCTGGGCAAATCCGCTGACCACGAAGCGGCCGGTGTCGCTGCGCACACGCAACTTCGAGACCGCGAAGATCAAGGTCAATGACCTCGACGGCAATCCGATCGAGATCGCGGCGATCATCGTCTGGAAGGTCGTCGATACCGCGCAGGCCACGTT
>CAZDGY010001219.1:0-2025 GCA_964504685.1 uncultured Kofleriaceae bacterium
GGCGGGCGGTTCCGCTACGTGCTCGGTCCGCAGCAGCGCGTCGCTAGTCCTCACAACGAGGGGTCGCCGGGACGGGGCCCGGTCGCAGCGATCGCGACGTTTCGCCACGTCCGCGAGCTGTTTGTCTCGCCGTTCCTGCACGGCGACGCGAGCTACGAGTTCTCGTTCGACGCACCACTCGACGGCGAGCAGCTCGCGATCGACATGCGAGTCGAGCACGCGGCCGGGCGCAGCTTCACCGCCCGACTCACCGGCGCGCGCGCGGCGCTCACCGACCGCACGCTCGTTGCGGCGGCGGTGCGTTATCCTTTCATGACCGCGCAGGTGATCGGCCTCATCCACTGGCAAGCGATCAAGCTGCGATGGCTCGGCGTGCCGTATCGCCGGCCCGGCATCGATCACAGGCCATTGCGGGTGCAACCGGAGCGCCGCTAGGCGGGCGGCTCGCGTCGCAGTTCTGATCCCGGCCGTGCCTGGACACCGCGGATCTATTTTTGAGATCGGTTGTAAGTTACGGTGGGCGCGTTGTCGGCCGCTGACGTTGCACACCCGCTAATCCTGCCGCTGCCGCCTCTCGTGCCGCCCGCACGAAATGCGCTGCGCTGGCTCGCGCTGCGCCAGTTGCGAACGTCATGGGCCGGTAGCCGGCTCGATCTCACGTTGCCGTCCGGCCAGACAATTCGGCTCGGTGGCAAAGGAGCGGCGGACGCGCGCGCGAGCATCACCGACGACCGCCTGTTCCTGCGCGTGTTACTGCGCGGCGAAATGGGCGCAGGCGAATCCTTCGTCGCCGGCGAGTGGTCGAGCGACGACGTCGTTGGCGTAGTGCGCGCGTTCTTGCGCGCAACCGCCGCGCGCGGCGTCGAGTCGCCGCTCACTCGGCTCGCCCGATGGCCGGCGCTTGTCCGGTATCGTCACGCTGCCAATAGCCGGACAGGCAGCGAGCGCAACATCCACGCGCACTACGATCTCGGCAACGCGTTCTACCGGCTGTTCCTCGATCCCGAGACTTTCGCGTATTCATGCGCGATCTACCGCGATGGCGATTCGCTCGCGGACGCCCAGCGCCGCAAGCTCGACCGGCTGTGCGATCTGCTCGAGCTATCGCCGCGCGATCACCTGCTCGAGCTCGGCTGCGGCTGGGGTGGCATGGCGATCCACGCGGCGCGAACGCGCGGCTGTCGCGTCACGGCGATCACGGTGTCGCGCGAACAACGCGAGCTCGCGGCAGCGCGAGTGGCCACGGCCGGCCTCGGCGACCGCATCGCGGTCGAGTACCGCGACTACCGCGACCTGACTGGCACGTTCGACAAGATCGTGTCGATCGAGATGCTCGAAGCGGTGGGTTTCGATTTCCTGCCGGAGTTCTTCGCGGTGTGCGCACGCGCGCTCGGTCCTCGCGCGTCGGGTGGCCGACTCGCGCTGCAGACGATCACGATGCCCGACGATCGGTTCGAGACGTATCGCAAGAACGTCGATTGGATGCAGACGTATATCTTCCCGGGCGCGTGCATTCCGTCGCTCGCCGCGATCCGCGCCGCCGCGACGCCGTTCACGCTGATCCGCAGCGACGACATCGGCCCGGACTACGCGCCGACCCTGCGCGCGTGGCGCGACCGCTTTGTCAGCGAGCTTCCCGCGGTGCGCGCACTCGGCTTCGACGAGCCATTCATTCGCACCTGGTTGCTCTACCTCGCTTTTAGCGAGGCCGCGTTCACCGAGCGGACGCTCGGGGATCATCAGCTGCTGTTCGAGCAGCGGTGATGCGGCGTGCGCTAGTCGTCGCTTTGTTCGTCGCATGTAAAGGCCGTGATGCGGAGCCGCAGGCAACCGACCCGGTGACGAAAGACCTCAAGGCGCAGCTCGAGGCCGTGCGCGTCGCAGAGCACCTGCCCGCACTCGGCTTCGCGGCGTGGCGCGGCGGCAAGCTCGTCGCGCTCGAGGTCACTGGCACGCGCAAGGACGGCGATCCAACACATCCGGTCACCGCGGACGATCAGTGGCATCTCGGGTCGGACACCAAGG
>CAZDGY010001220.1:0-2024 GCA_964504685.1 uncultured Kofleriaceae bacterium
GCTCGAGCACCTTCGCGAAGTTCTCCTTCGCGACGTCGTACTTGCGGAAGCCGAGCACGGTCTCGCCGACGTTCATCCGCGCTTCGACGAACTTCGGATCGGACTCGACCGCCGCCGAGAAGTGAGTTAGCGCGTCGTTGAGCGACCCTTTGTGCAGGTAGTAGAGGCCGTACGCGTTTTGCAGGTGCGCGTACTTCGCGTTGCGCTTCTGCGCCTCGTCTAGCAACAGCTTCGCGAGGTCGAGCCGGTTCTTGTTCTGCTGCCAGCCCTCAAGATAGAGCAAGCCATAGTTGGTGTACGCCTCGACGCTGTCGCTGTTGACGCCGAGCGCGCTCGACAGCTGGAACTTCACATCGTCTTGTAGCTTCTGCCAGTTCGCGTCCTTCGGGTTGTTGATCTTGCGCATCTGCTCGATCTCGAGCGATGCGGTGTTGACCCGCGCGCCGACCAGCTTGCCGTTCGCCTTGATCGCGGTGTCCCAGTACTGCTTGGCGCCGTCGATCTTGCCCTGGTGATAGTAGATGTCACCGAGGTCCGAGGTCGCTTGGGCGATCTTCGCCGCGTCGGCCTTCATGTGGATCGCGGCCTGCAATGCCTTCTCGGCGTCGTCGAACATGTTGCACTTGAGGTACGACGCGGCGACGTTGAGCTGCGCTTCGATCAGCTCGCTGTGATCGTGAGCGATCGAGGCGAACTTGTCGGCCATCGAGCGACACGACTGCTCGTTCCACGCGTTCTTCGTGTCGTTGTCGACGAACGCGTCGTAGGCGGCCTTGAAGTCGCTGCGCGCATCCTTGGAGATGTCGCGCGGCGGGGCCTTCGCAACAGGATCGCCGCCGGTTGGAGGTGGCGGAGGTGGCGGTACGTGACCGCCGCCGCCCGAGCCGCCGTTGTTGACGGACTTCTGCCCACCGCCGCATGCGGCGAGCGCGAGCCCGAACACCGTTGTTGAAATGAGGTTACGCATGGTCGCTCCTCTACTCGAGCTTCGCGGGGGGTTCGGCCGAAATCACGGGCGCGACGCCGTTCGGGTCGCCGTGCAGCTCGGACGCGGTGGGGAATTGATCGGGCTTGATCTGGCCAAGCTCGCGTTCACACAGCTTCGACCAGTCGCTGAACCAACCGAGCTCGGTCGAGCGCTGGAGACAGAAGCCGTACTTTTCAAGCGATGCATCCTCGAGCGGCTGTGCCTTCTCGGTCAGCGCGTCGCAGAACGCCGCCGACGCGTCCTCGGCGAACTCGCCGGTGCGCACGTTGGCCGGAATCTCTGCAGTGAACAGCTGATCCGAGAACTCCTGGGTGATCTGACCGAGTCGCGCCGCGGCTTCGACCGAGTTCGCTTGGTCCTTGATCTCGAGCACCTTCGCGTATTTGTCGGCAGCGGTCTGCGCGAGCTTCTGCTTCGCGGTGAACCAGTCGCCGAACCGCTTCGTGCTCTTCGCGGCGATCGCCTTGTTGTTCGGATCGAAGTTCAGGCCAGTCGGGAACTTCGAGTCGAGGTACTTCTCGAAGTCCTGGTCTGCTTCGAAGTTCTTGACCTGCGCGTAGAAGTAGCGCGCGCCGGCCTGAGTCAGGGGATCTTCGCTGATCTTGCCCTGGTGCTTATCCCACTCGCTGGTGACCGCTTTGAACTCGGCCTCCGCCTCGTGGAGCTTGCGGTCGTCGCGCTTGACGACCGCCAGCTTGATCTTCGACTCCGGGCCGCACTGCAGCGGGATATCGGCACCCTTCTTGTGCTTCTGCTTCTTCGAAGCGATCGCGCGCTCGCGGGTGACCTTGACGCACGAGCCGTCGACCAGCTTCACCGGACACGACTGGTTCCACAGGATCGTGCCGATCTTGGCGTGCGCGGTGATCACGCGATCGATGCCGCCCTTCTCGCCGTAGTCGTGCAGGTACTCGCGCAGGTGCTTCATCACCGCCTCGTTGTCGCCCTGCTTCTCGTAGATCGAGGTCAGCGCGAAGCTCGCGGTCGCCGCATCGCCCGGGTTCTTCGGCCCGAACGTCTTGATGAAGTACTTCGT
>CAZDGY010001221.1:0-2020 GCA_964504685.1 uncultured Kofleriaceae bacterium
ACCGCTTCCCCGGTTGGCGCGTGATCTGGGATCACGACACCGACGTTCCGCTTCGCATGTGGGGTCCGAACGTGATCGTGGCGAACGCAGTGGCGAGCCCGACTGCGGCCGAGGCAGCGGCGCGGCGCTTCCTCGCGGACAACCTCGACATCCTCGCGCCCGGCGCGAGCATCGGCGACTTCCAACTCGTCGCTAACCAACTCGGCGGCGCGAACGACATCCGCACCGTCGCATTCGAGCAGTACGCGAACGGCTTGCGCGTGCTCGGCGGCAGCGTCGGGTTCGCGTTCAAGCACGATCACCTCAGCCTGATCAGCTCGACCGCGCTGCCGAACGTCACCGTCAAGATGCCGACTCGCACGCTCGACGCCGGCACGGTCGGCGATCGCGCGGCAGCTTGGGTCAACGGCGCGCATCAGCGGCCGATGGCGGTGCGATCGACAGGTGGCACTCGCACGATCGTTCCGCTCGTCTACGGCCGCGGCAGAGCCGGCGTGCAGATCGATTACCGCGTTGCCGAGGTCGCCTCGGTCGAAGCGCAAGGCGAAGCCGGCCGGTGGGACGTGTTCATCGACGCGCAAGACGGTACGCCGATCGCGCGACAATCGACGCTGCGGTTCGCGACCGGCCAGGTCGAGTACAACGTGCCGGATCGCTACCCGCTGTCGACGCGTGGTCCGAAGCCCGCGCCGTTCGCCGACGTCACGGTCAACGGCACGAGCGTGACGTCCGCTATCGACGGCACGGTGACATGGGTCGGCGCGGCCGCGTCGACGATCGTGCCGGGCCTGTCCGGCACGTATGCGGCAATCACGAATCAGGCGAACGGCGGCACGCTCGTCACCGCGTCGCTGTCGCTCGCGCCGAACGGAGCGACCGACTGGGACGAATCGGCCGACGCGAACTCCGACGCCCAACTCGACGCCTACGTGTTCGAGAACACGGTCAAGCAGTTCGTGCTGACCCGGATCAACCCGAACCTCGGCTGGGCGCTCAAGCAAGAAGACGTGTTCGTCAACGAGAACATGACGTGCAACGCCTACTCGACCGGCGATGACATTCACTTCTTCATCGCCGGCTCTGACGGCGGCGACAACTGCGAGAACACCGGTCGGATCGCGGACGTCGTCTATCACGAGAGCGGTCACTCGGTTCATTTCAACTCGATCATCCCGGGCCAGGGCGTGTTCGACTCGTCGTTGAGCGAAGGCCTCGCCGACACGATGTCGGTCTCGATCACCGGCGATCCGGGGGTCGCTCGCGGGTTCTTCCTCAACGACACGCCGCTGCGCAACCTCGCGCCCGCGGTGCCGAAGGTCTGGCCGAAGGACGCCGACGGCGAGCCGCACGACGAAGGCGAGATCATCGGCGAGACGCTGTGGGACTCGCGCGTCGCGCTGCAAGCCAAGCTCGGCGACACCGCCGGGTTCAACCAGTTCCTGTTGGTCTACTACAGCGTGATGCAGCGCTCGGCCGACATTCCGTCGACGTATCCCGAGGCGTTGCTCGGCGACGACGACGACGGCGATTTGACGAACGGCACGCCCGACGAGTGCGAGCTCGCGATCGCATTCTCGACCCACGGCTTGTTTTCGGCGACGTCGGCGACGGTGTCGCGCGACAACTACGACGTTTCGCTGACGCAAAACATCCCGGCGACGCTGACTGGCTGTGCGCTCCCCGGCATCGTTAGCGCAGAGCTCGACTGGACCGTGCGCGGCGGCACGGGCGGCGCGGTCCCGCTGACCGCGAGCGGGTCGACGTTTGCCGGGACGATCCCGACGCCGTCGGACGGCTCGGTGATCGACTATTCGATCAAGGCGACGATGTCGTCGTCGGCGACTGTGGTCTACCCGCAGAACCCGGCGAATCCGATCTACGAGTTCTACGTCGGGGCGGTCACGCCCCTGCAGTGCTTCGACTTCGAATCCGGGTTCGAGGGATGGACGCACACCGCGACGCCGTCGACGAGCGACGAATGGCAAGTCGGTCCGCCGCTTGGCGTCGGCGGCGACCCGGC
>CAZDGY010001222.1:0-2019 GCA_964504685.1 uncultured Kofleriaceae bacterium
ATCTTGGTCAGGTGATCGCTCTGACCGCCGCGCCCGCCATCGCTCTGGGTCACGACGAGGAGCCGGCCCAACCGCTTGTTCTCCTCTTCGAGCGCCACGATCGACGCCGCCTGCCGCGACGAGGTCGTCTTCGCTTCGTCGCGCTCGGCCTTGAGCTGGCCGATCTGCTTGAGCGTCTTCTCCTTGTCGGCGCGCAGCTCCTTGATCACCTCTTCTTGCGAGATCAAGCCGACGCGGCGCTCCTCGAGCATGCGCTCTTGCTCGTTGATCACCTCGCGCAGGTGATCGATCTCCGTGAGCTGCTCGTTGAGCTTCTTCCAGCCCTCGTCCTTGGTCCGCGACAGCTCCATCAGCTGGCGGTTGAGGTCCTGCATGTCCTCGCGGATCTTCGACGCGTCTTCTTGCGAGCGTGCGGCTTGGCGCTCGCGCGCCGCCATGTTCTCGGCCATCTCGCCGACTTCGCCGCGCAGCTTGTTGTGCTCGTCGCGGGTCTGTTGCAGCTCGTCGCGCAGCTGATCGGCGACGCGATCGTGCGCCGCAGCCTGCTCTTCGCGGTCCTTGACCGCCGCGCGCAGCTCTTCGATCCGGTCGCGCAGCGTGGCCGACTCGGCGCGCACGCGCTTGCCGTCGGCGACCTCGCGTTCGTAGCCGGCGTTTGCTTTCTCGAGATCGGCTTTGAGCTGCTTGATCTCGCTCTCGAGCTTGCGCGGGTCGACCTCGAGACCGAGATCGACCATGACCTTCTTCTCGCCGTCGTCGACGCGCGTCGCCGGTGCGTTCGTCGCGACCGGTCCGCCGCGCCCGAAGATCGACGGCGGACCCGGCGCAGGTCCACCTGGCATCGCCGGTGGTCCGCCGTACGGCATGTTCGGCGCGGGCTGCGGCGCGCCGCCACCCGGCATCGCGGGCGGACCGCCGTACGGCATGTTCGCAGCCGGAGCCGGCATGCCCGGTGGGCCACCGTACGGCGCGCCTTGCACCGGCGGGCTGTTGTAGCCCTGGGCACCTGCGGCCGAGCCACCGAAGCCGCCGCGACTCTGGCCGAACAAGCTCGCGCTCTGATTGAACCCCGGCTGCGACGGCGGATTGCCCGCGCCCGGCATCGCGGGCGGACCGCCATACGGCATGTTCGGCGACGCTTGCGGCGCCGGCGGCATCCCGGGCGGTGGGCCGAACGCATTGGGGCCGCCCATCGGCTGCGGCGGCGGGAAGCCTTGAGCGCCCATCGGCGCGGGCGCGGTGTCGCCGCCGCGATCGCCGCCGCGATCGAGCACCATCGTGCCGCCCTTCTTCGTGGGTGGCGTCCCGCCTTGCGGGATCTGCTGCGGCACGATGTTGACGCCGCCCTCGTCGACAAATCGCATGACGAGCGAGCCGCACTGGATCACGTCGGTGTGGCCGAGCGCCTGCTTCTGCACCCGCACGTTGTTGAGGTGGGTGCCGTTCGCGCTGCCGAGATCCTCGACGACGAACCGACCGTTCTCGAGTCGAAACTGCGCATGCCGGCGCGACACCATGCCGTCATCGGTCCGGACTGCGCATTCGAGCCCGCGACCGACATAGACGATGTCGTTCGTGGGGAGCTCGACCGTCCCCTCACGGCCCTGGCTGTCCCGGAAGATCAGGCGCGCCATTGAGGGAAAAATCGTACCACGTTCCGCGATTTAGGCTGGTTTTCGCCCGGATCGAGCCGCGCTCAGGCGGCGTGCCGGCGGTGCGCGGGCCCGCCGCTGCGGCTGTTTCAGTTCGATGACACCACGCCCATCGCGCGCGCCTCCGGTGTATTGCGCGGCGTGAAGATCATCGCGCTCGTGCTCGCAGGGCTGGTCGGCACCGCGTCCGCCGACGACGGCCCGACCCTGAGCACCGCGCTCACCGGCTCGGTCGCGCTCGGCCCCGTGCCGGACACCGGTGGCTACGAACGCCTCGACCTTGCGGTCGGCATCACCGCCCGGCACCGGCTGCATCTCGGCGCGGGGGTCGGCCTCGGCAACGGCGGCCAGGCCGGCCTGTTGACCA
>CAZDGY010001223.1:0-2016 GCA_964504685.1 uncultured Kofleriaceae bacterium
AGCTCGGACCGCAGCTCGTCGAGCCCTGCGCCGGTCTTCGCCGACACCGCCACGAACGGAGCGCGCTCCAAGAATGTGCCGGCGAGCTCGCCGCGGATCTCGGTCGTGACGAGCTCGAGCCACTCGGCGTCGACGAGGTCGCTCTTCGTGAGCACGACGATCCCGCGGCGCACGCCGAGCAGGTCGCAGATGTCGACGTGCTCGCGGGTCTGCGGCATCACGCCTTCGTCGGCGCCGATCACGAGCAGCACGACGTCGATCCCGGTCGCACCCGCGACCATCGACTTGACGAACCGCTCGTGGCCCGGGACATCGACCATCGCGATCACGCGGTCGCCCAGTGCGAGCTTCGCGAACCCGAGCTCGGTCGTAATGCCGCGCGCTTTCTCGACCGCGAGCCGATCGGTGTCGACCCCGGTCAACGCGCGGACGAGCGCGGTCTTGCCGTGGTCGATGTGTCCCGCGGTGCCGACGACGAACGAGCTCACGTTTCGCCCCTGGTTGACAAAGTGAACACCGTCCCCAGCTAACTCGCCGTGATCACTCACGTCCAGTCAGCAGGCAAGTTGACAGAGTGAACACCGTCCCCAGCTCAGAGGTCGCGCAACTCGCGCTTTAGGACCTTGCCGGTCGGGTTGCGCGGCAGCTCCGGCAGGAACGTGACTTTGCGCGGCCGTTTGTAGTCGGCGAGCTCTTTGCGGCAGTAGTCGATCACGTCGTTGTCCGAGACGTGGGCTCCGGCGCGTCGCACGACGAACGCGTGCAAGGTTTCTCCCCATTCGGGATCGGGCACGCCGATCACCGCGGCTTCGAGGATCCCGGGATGAGTCTGGAGATGATCTTCGATCTCGCGCGGGTAGATGTTCACGCCGCCGGAGATCACCATGTCGTGCTTGCGCGACTCCAAGTAGTAGTAGCCATCGTCATCGACCCGGCCGAGATCGCCGACCGAGTAAAAGCCGTCGCGCTGCGCGTCGTTCGTCGCGCCGTCGTTGCCGTGATAGCCGGTCATCAGCGTCGCGTTGCGCGCATAGAGCTCGCCGACCTCGCCGCGGCGAACTTCGTGGCCTTTGTCGTCGAGCAAGCGGATGTCGTTGCCGCGTAGCGCTTTGCCGATCGTGCCCGGGTGCGTGAGGTGATCGCCCGGCCCAGCCATCGTCACCAAGCCGGTCTCGGTCGACCCGTAGAAGTTCCACAAGATCGGGCCGAACCGCTCCATGAATCGTCGCGCCGCATCGGTCGTCAACGGCGCGGCGCCGCTCATGACCCAGCGCAAGCTCGAAGTGTCGTACTTGTCGAGCGCCGGCTTCGGTAGCGCGCAGATCCGGATCATCATCGTCGGCACCATCAGGGTGCACGTGATCTTCTCGCGCTCGATGATGCTCAGCGCTTGCTCGGGGTCGAAGTGGTTCTGCAGCACGACGGTCGCGCCGAGCGCGAGAGAGATCGCGACGAACGCCGGCGCTGCGCTGTGATAGAGCGGGCACACGACGAGCTGGCGATCGTCGGCGCGCATCCCGCACTGGTAGATCATGTCGCCGACCGATTCGAACCCGGTGCGCTTCCAGCTGCGGTTCGCGCCTTTCGGCTTGCCGGTCGTGCCTGACGTATAGACGATCACACCGCCGCCATCGCCGCCACGCACGCGCGGGGGCAGCTCGGGCGGTTGCAACGCGAGCGCGCGGTCCCACTCGATGACGTCGGTCGCATCGGTCGGCACATCGCCGCCGCACGCGATCATCGGGCCGCCTTTGCCGCCGACCTGCGCGCGCGCCTCACGCATCGTCGGCAAGTAACTCGCCTGCACGATCGTCACGTTCGGTTCGGAGTTGCCGAGGATGAATGCGATCTCGCCCGGCTTGAGCCGGTAGCCGATCTGCACCGCGGTCGCCCCGAGGCGCGCGAGCGCTTGCTGCGCGAGCAAGAACTCGATGCCATTCGGCAGCATGATCGCGACCCGACTCCCCGACCCGGCGCCGCGCGATGCGAGCGCATGAGCGAGGCGATTGACCGTGG
>CAZDGY010001224.1:0-2014 GCA_964504685.1 uncultured Kofleriaceae bacterium
TTCACGTACCCGTTCGTCACCGCGTGCTGCGGCATGGAGTTCATGTCGGTCGCGGGTCCGAAGTACGACATCGCGCGGTTCGGCGCGGAGTTCCCGCGGTTCTCGCCGCGGCAGAGCGACCTCCTGATGATCGTCGGTACGATCACCGAGAAGCAGGGTCCCGCGCTAAAGCGCGTGTTCGACCAGATGGCCGAGCCGAAGTGGGTGATCGCATTCGGCGTGTGCGCGTCGACCGGCGGCTTCTACCAGAACTACAGCGCGATGCCGGGCGCCGATCAGGTCATCCCGGTCGACGTCTACATCCCGGGCTGCCCGCCGCGTCCCGAGCAAGTGCTCGATGCGCTGATCATGCTGATGGATCGGATCCAGGCCGGTCGTGGCCATAGCCAGGTTCGGACGAAGCGCGAGCAGCTAGTCGCGACCGCGAATGACTCGGAGTAACCCGTGGCTCAAAAAGTCCTCGATGCGCTGACCGCGAAATGGGCCGACGCGATCGTGCGCACCGGCTCCGCGCACGGCGACGAAATCGTGTGGGTCAAGCGCGACTCGCTGCTCGACGTCGCGACCTGGCTGCGCGACGACCCCGCGATGGCGTTCGATTCGCCGGTGTTCTGCACCTGCATCGACTGGCTCGACTGGCACCCGACCGGCCGGCCGCCGTCGGAGACGTGGACCGAAGACAAGCCGCGGTTCACCGTGTGCTACCAGCTGCGCTCGCTCGCTCACCATCATCGGCTGCGCGTCGAAGTCGAGCTCCCCGAGCACGATCCGCGCCTGAGCTCGCTCGCCGGGCTGTGGCCCGCGTTCAACTGGCAGGAGCGCGAGACGTTCGACATGTACGGGATCCGGTTCGACGGCCATCCCGATCTGCGCCGGATCTACATGTACGAAGAGTTCATCGGCTATCCGCTGCGCAAGGACTATCCGAAAGAGAAGCGCCAGCCGTTGGTCCGTCGCGACGATCTAATCGATGCGCCTCACAAGGCGGAGCACAAGTAATGCCCGATCAATCGACGCTCAAGCAGCTCGTGCTCGGTCGCAAGGACGTCCAGGACCTCTCGGACGAAGAGCACGCGCTGCCGCCCGATCTGATGACGGTCAACATGGGCCCGTCGCATCCCGCGATGCACGGCACCGTGCGCATCGTGCTGACCGTCGATGGCGAGAAGATCGTCAAAGGCGACGTCCAGCCCGGCTACTTGCATCGTTGCTTCGAAAAAGAATCGGAGCACGCGACCTACACGCAGGTGTTCCCGTACACCGATCGACTCAACTACGTCTCGCCGATGATCAACAACTGCGGCTGGGCGATGGCGGTCGAGAAGGTGTTGGGCATCTACGGCAAGGTGCCGAAGCGCGCCGAGTACATCCGCGTGATCGTCAGCGAAATGTCGCGGATGACCGACCACCTGACGTGCATCGGCGCGTCGGCGATGGAGCTCGGCGCGTTCACCGCGTTCTTGTACTTCTTGAAGGCGCGCGAGTGGCTGTACGAGCTACTCGAGACCGTCTCCGGTGCGCGGCTGACTCACAGCTACGTCCGCGTCGGCGGCGTGTCGAAGGATCTGCCCGCCGGGTTCGATGCGAGCCTGACGAACTGCCTCGAGCGAATCGACGGCGTGATCGCCGAAGTCGAAGGCCTGCTCAACAACAACAAGATCTTCTACGACCGGATGAGCGGTATCGGCGCGATGACGAAGGCCGATGCGATCGCGTCGGGCTGCGTGGGCCCTATCGCGCGCGCATGCGGCGTCGATTACGACGTGCGCCGCGACTATCCGTACTCGGTCTACCCCGAGCTCGAGTTCGACGTGCCGGTCGGCACGAGCGGCGACTGCCTCGATCGCTACCTCGTGCGCGTCGAAGAGCTCAAGCAGTGCATTCGGATCCTGCGCCAGTGCCTCAAGCAGATTCCGGCGGGCCCGATCATGATCGACGATCACGGGGTCGCGTTGCCGCCGAAGACCGACGCGTACAACACGATCGAGTCGATGATCCGCCACTTCAAGCACAT
>CAZDGY010001225.1:0-2013 GCA_964504685.1 uncultured Kofleriaceae bacterium
CTCGGCGTGATGCTTTATCAGCTGATCGCAGGCGCGACTCCGTTCCAAGCGCCGACTCCGCACGCGGTGATGGAGATGCGCCTGCACCAGAAGCCGAAGCCGCTGCGCGAGGTCGAGCCGGCGACGCCGCGGCACATCGACGCGATCTGCGCGCGCTGTCTCGCGCTCGATCCGGCGGCGCGCTACCCCACGGTGTCGGCATTGCTCGCGGATTTCGATCGCGGCGAGGTCGCGCCGGCGAAGAGGCGGCTGTGGCCGTACGCCGTGCTCGGCGGCGCGATCGCGGCGACAGCGGTCGCACTGGCGGTGTGGCCGAGCGGTAAGGCGACGCCGCGGTCATCCGCGCCACAGCCGTCCGCGCTTGCTGCCGCGGCATCGCGATCAGGCCCGATGACGGTATTGGTCTATCGGATCGAGAATCGCGCGGTCGATCCATCGCTCGATGCGCTCGATGTCGTGCTCGAGTATGCGCTGCGCCGCTCACGCAAGCTCGATCCTTACGCCGGGCCCGATCTGCGCTCGCTCGCGACCGAGGTCTCGCCCGAGTCGACCGCGTTCGACGACAAGCTCGGGCGCAGCGTCGCGTCGCATTTCGGCCACCGCGTAGCGATAGTTCAGGGCTTCGTCGCACACAAAGGCGCCGGGTTCACGATCTCGATCACCGCGACCGATGCCGAGACCGGCGCGCAGATGTTCACGAGCACGACCGATGCGCCTTCGACGGCGCGCGTAGTGCCGACGATCGGGCGACTCGCCGCGGGCTTGCGAGCCGCGGTCGGCGATCCCGTTCCGGAGGCCGACGCCGAGAAGACCGACCTGTCGGCGGTGCTCGAGGCCGATCACGAGTACGCGATCGCCTCCGGCTTCATGAACGAGGAAAACGACAACGCCGCATTGTCTCATCTGCTGCGCGCACTCGAGCTCGACCCCGAGTTCGTCGTCGCGCGCGGCCAACTCGCGATCCTGTACTCGAACACCGACCGTCCGGTCGATTCGAGCGAGCAGTTCGCGCAAGCGTTCAAGCTCGTGGATCGGCTCGGCGATCGAGCACGCCTCAAGATCTCGGCGGACTACTACAACTTGTCCACCGGCGAAGTCGATCGCGCGATCGTGGCCTACAAAGAGCTCGTCGACGAGTTTCCAGGCGACAGGTCTGCAAAGATCAACCTCTCGGTCGCATACCAGTCGCGTGGCGATATCAAGAACGCGGTCGCCACAGGTGAGATGGCCGTGCGTGACCATCCGCGCGACCAGCTCGCGCGCACGAACCTCGTCAGCTTCCGCGTCATGCTCAACGACTACGACGGCGCGCTCCGAGAAGGCGCCAAGGTCATCTCTGATTTTGCGCAGCCGGCGTCCGAGGTCTACCAGTACATGGCGCTCGCCGCGATGCTTGCCGGTCGCAGCAAAGACGCCGACGACGCGTACGCGAAGTTCGCTGCGGCGGATCCTCCGGGCGGACCGACGATGTATGCCGACCGCGCGATGGCCGAGGGACGCTACGCGGAAGCAGCGTCGATCCTCGAGCACGGGATCGCGGATGACCGTGCGCACTTCGCGACCGCTGCACCCGAGCTCAAGCAGGCCATGCTCGCCGAGGCCAAGCTGCGACACGGCGACAAGGCTGGCGCGCTCGCAGCTGCTGCGGCCGTCGTCAAAGAGGCGACACCGCTCTACTTGGCGGCGATCGTCGAAGCTGCGGCCGGCGACGATAAGCGAGCGACCGCGATCGCCGGCAAGCTCGACACGATGCTCGCGAGCACGGCGCGCGCTCAAGGCAAGCTCGTGCTCGCCGAGGTGCTGCGCCTCCACGGCAAGCCGCTCGACGCGATCGCGAAGGTCGAGGAGTCGTTGCGGATCTCCGACCAGTGGATCGGCCACGCCGCGATGGCGCGTGCGCTGCTCGATGCCTCGAAGTTCGCAGACGCCGCTCGCGAGCTTGCGATCTGCGAGACCCGGGCGGGCGAGGGGGCGACCGACGTATTCGACACGCCGTTCGTGCGCCGGTTATCG
>CAZDGY010001226.1:0-2007 GCA_964504685.1 uncultured Kofleriaceae bacterium
CCAACGGTGATCTCACGAACGAGCACGTTCGGGCCTTGCGTACAGCGGCCGAAACAGCTCTGCCAGGCCAGCTCGGTGCGCTCGTGCACCCGGTTCGCCTCGATCGCCGTGCGAAACAGCTCGTACAGCACGGCGGAGCCACGCCGGTCCCCGCATTCGGGGCCCCGGCAGATGACGATCCGATAGCGACGGCCCCCCGACACCGATCGAGCGTGACGGCGGAACCGACGAGTGTCAACTATGTCTATTCCACGAGCGCATCGTTGATCGCCGTGGTCAGGCTTGGCACCGTGCGCGGATCGAGCGCGATCTGATGCAGCAGCTCGTGCTCCGCCGGACCGCCGTGATCGACGAGCGCTCGCACGATCGAGCGGTCCCAGCCGGCGTCACCCGCGAGCTCGTCGTCGGAGTGGTACAGCAGCACGTGCGAGGTCAGCGCCGCGCGCTCGGTGCCGCCGCCGATCGCGGCGAGCGCGTCGATCACGAGCACGAGGTCCGGAATCGGCGTGGTCGGCGCGTCGAGGTGGCTCTCTAGACCAGAGACCGCGGCGGCGATGTCGACGGGATCGAGCGGCGCAGCGCCGATACCGGCGATCGCTTTGGCGACCGGGCCGAGCGACTCGGGCTCGGTCTTCGCGAGGTAGTCGGCCTGGGTCAGGAGCTGCGCGGTCAACACCGGCAGGCTCGCCGGATCCTTGCGCTTCACGATCAGGTCGACGACGTCATCTTTGAGCGCGAGCGGCGCGCGCTCGTCGGCGAGCACGGCGAGCAGCTGGGCGGTCACCTCGGGGCCGGGCAGCTTCGCGAGCGTCGCCACCGCGAGCTCTTTGACCCGCTCGAACCGCGCATCGTGATCGCGCGCGATCTCGACGAGCGCGTTCAGCGTCTCGGCCGGCTTCGCCTCGCCAGGCGGTGACCAGCCGTCGGCATCGAACGTGGCCCCGAGCACGGGTGCGGTCGTGCCGAGCGACAGCTGCTGGCGCACGCCGCCGGTCTTCGGATCGAGCTCGACGATATCGCCGTTCGCAGCGACCGCGAGGATCGCCGCGCCGGTGTGCGCGCTCGCGATCAGCTCGATCCGCGGATGGTCGTAGGCCCACGTCAGCGCGCCGGTCTTGTCGAAGCCGAACACGTAACGGAAGTATGCGATCGCATAACCGCCGCCGGAGAACTTCATCGGCCCGGTGTCGGTCGGCTCGGTCGCCCACAACACATGCGCGCGATCGTTCGCGCTGTAGGTCGCATCGATCGGGTCGTACATGTCGCGGCCGTAGCGCGCGCGATCGAGCTGCGGCGGGATCGTGACCTTGCCGTACGTCGCGCCTTCGCGCGTGCCAGCGACGCTGCGCGCGTCGAGCTCGAACATGCCTTGCTTCGAGCCGTAGTATGCGACGCGGCTCGTCACCCGTAGCGTCGAAATCTGCTCGTCGATACCGCGCAATCGCGCCAGCTGGACTCCGGTCTTGCCGTCGAGGATCGATAGCCACTGCTCGAGGTAAGGCACGTAGACGACGCCACCTTGCGCCGCGGGCGCGCCGAGCTTGCCGGACGAGCTCATCTTCCACACGCGATCGCCGCTCGAGCCGTCGAACGCCGCGATCGTGAAGCTCGCGCCGTCGTGCCAGACCGCGTACGCGCGATCGCGATCGGCTGCCGCGCCGACGAGCTCCCCGCCGAGGCTCGCCTTCCAGCGCACGTCGCCGCGATTCTGATCGCGCGCCACGAGCTGGTGCCCTTCGACGTCGATGATGAAGTTGCCGCCGACCCAGATCCGCGACTGGACGTCGGCGTTCGCCTTCCACAGCTGTGCGCCGGCCGCGAGATCGAACGCGACGATCGACTTCGGGCTCGTCGCTTGGACCGCGAACACCCGCGGCTTCTGCCAGCCGTTGATCGGCGATGGCGCTGGCGGCAGCTGGCGATGCGCGAGCGCGGCGGATAGCGCACCGCGATCGTTGTCGGTCATCGCGGACAGCGAGAACACGCCCTTGCCGCCGCACGCGACGA
>CAZDGY010001227.1:0-1998 GCA_964504685.1 uncultured Kofleriaceae bacterium
GTCCAGCAGTCGGCGACGCCATCCCCATCGAAATCAGCGCGGCCCTCGAGGGTGCACCGGCCATCGGGATGGAGCGCGAAGAGCGGCGGCGCGCCGAGGTTTGCAGGGCAGGGCGGATCGCGTTGCATCAACGCGCGGAGCTGGCGCGTCGAGACCGGCGGGGCGGTCGTCAGCCAGTGCGCGGCGATCTGCTCTTGCCAGCGTCCACCGTAACCCGAGTCGCTAACGTTGCCGGCGACCGGATCGATCGCGAGCAGCGAGTGCGTATCGGTCCCGTGGCCGTTCGTCGCGAGCACCATGCCGTCAGCGCATTCGAGCTCGTCGAAGCTGCTGCGAAAGCCGCGCACGAGCACCCAGCTCCATCGGCCGGTCGCGCGATCGACCGCGGCCACGATCTGCGCGCCGGCCCACAGCTGCCAACGATCGCACTCGGTGCGCAGCCGAAACGAAAAGTCGTCGTCTTCGTAGCGTGGGCGGTCGCGCGGATCGAACACGACGAGCGTGTTGCCGAGCAGCGGCAGCGGCAACGTGCCGGCATCGCCGAGCTGATCGCGCTGGCGCGGATCGAGGATCAGCGCTTCGGCTTCGGGCGGCGCCGGCGAGCCTTCTTGCCAGATCGGCGTGTAGTGCTGCGCGAAGTTCGGCCCGTGCGGGCGCGCCATCTCCGCGATCCACTGCATCAGCGGATCCGGCGCGTGGCAGCGCGCGGCCGGCGTCTCGCACATCACCCGGTCGGCACCGACGAGCACCTCGGCGACTCCGCGCGCCCACGCCTGGGACTTGATCGCGGGCGGCAGCTCGACCACCTGCGGGCCGCCAGCCTCGAGCTCGAACGCGCTCGACGCCTCGGCGCAGCGCGGCCAGATCGCGACCGTAGCACCGGCGCGGGTCGTCACCACGCGCCAGCAATCGTCGACACCGTCGCCGTCCAAGTCGCGTTGGCCCTCGCTGCGGCAGGTCTGCGGCGCGTGCAGCGGCGACGGGTCGAGCACCGAGCGCCGGCATGCCGGCAAGGCCGCCCCGATCGCGGCGGGATCGGTCAGCACGCCCGGCGGTGCGGGGGCGTCCGCCCCACTTTGACACGCAGTCAAGACGCCGAGCAGCATGACTACCCGACGCAGCACCGACGCGAAGCCTACGATTTCCTGGTCCGCGATGCTGGCGAATATGCCGAAACCGGGTGGAAAATAGCGCCGATGGCTACTGACAAGGTGATCGGTATCGACCTCGGCACCACCAATTCGTGCGTGGCGATCGTCGAGGACGGCACGCCATCGGTGATCCCGAACCGCGGCGGCTACAAGACGACCCCTTCGATGGTCGCGATTGCCGAGAACGGCAAGCGGTTGGTCGGTCACATCGCGAAGCGGCAGGCGATCACGAACGCGGAGAACACGGTCTACGCGAGCAAGCGCTTGATCGGTCGCAAGTGGGGCTCGGCCGCGGTGCGCTCCTCGCTCGAGATCATGCCGTACCGCATCGTCGAGGGACCGCACGACGATGTTCGCATCATGCTGCGCGATCAGGTGTTCAGCGTGCCCGAAGTGGCCGCGTACATCCTGCAAGAGATGAAGCTGATCTCCGAGGAGTACCTCGGCGAAGAAGTGCAGAAAGCCGTCATCACGGTGCCGGCGTACTTCAACGATGGCCAGCGCCAAGCGACGAAGGACGCGGGCCGGATCGCAGGCCTCGACGTCATCCGCATCATCAACGAGCCGACCGCCGCGGCGCTCGCGTACGGGTTCGGTCGCAACATCGAGCGCAAGGTCGCGGTCTACGACCTCGGCGGTGGCACGTTCGACATCTCGATCCTCGAGATCGGCAACGGCGTGTTCGAGGTCATCTCGACCGCCGGCGATACGTTCCTCGGCGGCGAAGACTTCGATCGCCGGATCATCGACTGGCTCGTGTTCGGGTTCGAGAAGCAGCACGGCATCGATCTCCGCAAGGACAAGATGGCGCTGCAGCGGCTCAAGGACGTCGCCGAGAAGGCGAAGT
>CAZDGY010001228.1:0-1998 GCA_964504685.1 uncultured Kofleriaceae bacterium
CGGGTACACCACGGCAAGAACGTGCCGTATCTCGACCGCAATCACGCCGGCGTGTTCATCCTCTGGGACCGGATGTTCGGGACTTTCGCTCCGGAGCAAGAGCGCGTCGTGTACGGCCTGACGAAGGACATCCACACGTACCGACCGCTGCGCATCGGCTTTCACGAGGTCGCCGCGATCGCTCGCGACGTCGCGCGAGCGCCCGATCTCCGAGCGAAGCTCGGCTACCTGTTGGCACCGCCGGGTTGGTCGCACGATGGCAGCTCGAAAACTGCGCGCCAGCTCCAGCGCGAGCTCTGACGCGCGCCGCGCCGCACTCCCGCACCCCGCCGCGGATCGTTTGAGCCCAAAGGATCGACGATCAGGATCCGAGATCCGGGTTGGCTCGCGCGGGGCTCGGCTCGACTTTCTGATCGTCAGGTTCTTCGGGAGTCCGGGACCACCGGTCCGACCAATTCGCCACTCCCGCCCCAGTCGCCGTGGTCGTCCGACCTCCGATACCCGACTCCTCCGATTTCCGACCCGGGAACCCTGGACCCCGCCCCACTGGGGTTCCCCCATCTCAGCTGTGATCATGCGCAACTACCTTAATTTGGTGCGCAAAGCGCTGCACAACCGCGTCTGATCTCGATCGAGCCAGATCTATATGAAGGGCCCCGCGAAAACCCGAAAGCACGTAACTAGTTGATCGTGCACTTCGCGTACTCGCATTTTCACCCGTTTAGGCCCTGGGCACCGGAGGCCCCAGCTGGGGGTTAACCCCTCAGCTGAGGGTAGGATATCGGATCCTAATACCTCATGTTTTCGCGAGGTTGAAATCGTGAAGGCCGCGATCCCTGGCGGCACAACGGTTGCTGTACGATTGCTCGCATGCTCGTTGGAACTCACATGAGAGCCCAGCTGTCGCCGCTGAAGTCGCGTCGGGCAATGCTCGATACGCTCCTAAAGCACCTCGACATGGTTCGCCTGTCGATCGGCGCACTTGCGATCGTCATGCTCTCGCTCACCGCGTGTAGTGGCCTCATCACGGCCCCGGGCGGCGGTGGCGACGATGGCCTCACCCCGGAAGAGCGCATGGCGCAGCAGCTATGGCTGACCGGCGCGCTGCCGGTGTTCAAGGAGATGGCGCCGACCGGTGGCGAGTGCGCGAGCTGCCACGACGGTTCGATGCCGGCCGCGCCGGCGTTCTTGATGGGCGACTCGGACCTCGGCATCCACGACACGATCGTTGCGTTCTCGCCTCCGGTCGTCGACCTCGACGCGCCGGGCTCGAGCCGCGTGATCGTCAAGGGTGCGCACGAGGGTCCGGCGATGACCACCGACCAGCAAACCCCGGTGCTCGCTTGGCTCATGGCCGAGCAGGCCGCGCAAGCGGCTGGTACCAGCACCACCGTGTTGCTCCCGAAGTTCACCCCGGCGATCTGCCCGTCTGGCACCGACGCGTCGGCATGCCCGATCAACACGATGACGCTCGACGCGGTCGGCGGCACCGGCGCGACGGTCACGTTCATCGCCTACGCGCTCAACGACACGCTGTACGTGATGAACCTGTCGATCAACGGCGGCCCGAACGGCGTCTACGTCGAGCACCCGCTGTTCGTCTCGTATCCGGCGGACCCGATGGCCGACGCCATCCCGGATAACCTCGACCGGTTCTTCGCGCTCAAAGACGACCAGATGGCGACGACGTCGACGATGCTCGGCACCGCGGCGTTCGTCGGCTTCGACCCGACGCTTCAAATCTCGATTCAGTTCAAAGTGGTCAGCGCATACCAGCCCGACATGGGCGGCACGACGCCGCCGAGCGGCTGCCAGCAGCTCGCTGACTTCAAGGCCGACGCGCAGGGCCCGATGACCTCGAACTGCCAGACCTGCCACTCGGGCAAGGGCGCGACGAAGAACGCCAGCGCGATGGCCTCGATGGACATCACCGGCATCGAAGCCACCGACGACCCCACCATCCTCATCGCGTGAAACCAGGTCCGCACGCAGATCAAC
>CAZDGY010001229.1:0-1997 GCA_964504685.1 uncultured Kofleriaceae bacterium
CACGGACAGTCTGTGGACGTTGTCCTACGCGGGCATCGCCATTGCGGCGTTCCTGCAGCACCGCGCGGCGGGCCGTACGGTCGCGCGTGCCCCGGAGCACGCCGATGTGGCGCGCCGACGGCTATCGAGCCGGTTGCCTCTCGCGGCGGTGCTGACGAGCCTGGCCGTACTCTTGTTCGAGGCCTTCGAGAACTGGGACAGCTCGCTCGGGGTGCTCGTGATCTCGATGGTGTGCCTGGTCGCGCTGGTCGGGGCGCGTCAGATGATCGCGATCCGCGAGAACTCGCGGATCTTCGCGGAGAACACGATGCGTGCGAACGAGGCGAGGTTCCGCGCACTGGTCCAGCAGTCGTCTGACGTGATCTGCATCGTGGATAGCGGCGGGGTGGTGCGCTACATCAGCCCGTCGGTCGAGCGCGTGCTGGGCTTCGTCGTGACCGAGCTGGAGGGTACGCGTCTACTCGACCTGGCGCACCCAGATGACCGCGGCGCCGTGCAAGCGTTCGTCACCCGGCTCGTCGATGACACCGCTGCGAAGGTCGCGACGAGCTGGCGCCAGCGTCACAAATCCGGCCGCTGGCTCCACGTCGAGGTCGTCGGCACCAACGGGCTCGCCGAGCCGACGATCGCGGGCGTCGTGCTCAACGCCCGCGATATCTCGGAGCGGGTCCAGCTCGAGCGCGAGCGCGAGCAGGCACGAGCCGACAGCGACGCGTACCAGGCCCAGCTACTCCATGCGCAAAAGATGGAGGCGATCGGTCGGCTCGCCGGCGGGGTCGCGCACGACATGAACAACGCGCTCGCCGCGATCATCGGCGCCGCCGATTGCATGGTCGAGGATGCCACGACCCCCGAGGGCAAGGCCGACGCCGAATCGATCTTGCTGTCCGCGCGCCGCGGAGCAGAGCTGACGCGAAATCTGTTGGGGTTCGCGCGCCGCGACGCCTATCGCCACGAACCGCTGCGGCCCGAGTCGCTGATCACCTCCGTAGTTGCGATGCTCGCGCGAACGATATCGAAGGGGATCACGATCGAGACGGCGTTCGGCGACAAGCTCACGGCGATCGAGGGTGACCCTTCGCAGTTCAGCCACGCGCTCGTCAACCTCTGCCTCAATGCGGTCGACGCGATGAACGGTCACGGGGTCCTTACCCTCGGCGCGCACCTACAATCCCTCGATGCCGAGGCCGCCGGTGCTCGCAGCCTCACCGCCGGGGATCATGTCGTGCTCTCGGTTCGCGACACCGGCGTCGGAATGGACGCAACGACGCGCGGGCACCTATTCGAGCCATTCTTCACCACCAAGGATCCGGGCCAAGGCACCGGCCTCGGGCTCGCGATGGTCTACGGCACGGTCAAGCGTCACAGCGGCGCGATCGAGGTCGACAGCACCCCCGGCGAGGGCTCGACGTTCCGGATCTTCCTGCCCGCCTCGGCCAAGAGCGCGGAGCTGGTCGCTCGGCGTCCAGCGCGCGCACCGACGCCGCGCTCGACCGTTAGCGCCGGACGGGTGCTGATCGTCGACGACGAGCCGCTGCTCAGGACCACCCTCCAACGAGTGCTCGAGCGTCGGGGCTTCGACGTCATGGTCGCCGCGCACGGGCAGGAAGGGCTCGATGTCCTCGCGCGCGAGTGCGGCAGGTTCGACGTCGTGTTACTCGACATGGCGATGCCCGTCATGGCGGGCCCCGAGATGTTCCGCTGCGCGCGCGCCGCCTACCCGGGCCTGCGCGTCCTCCTAACCTCGGGGTTCACTTCGGGAGAGGACGCCCGCGCGCTACTACTCGAAGGTGCCTTCGGCCTAGTCGCCAAGCCGGTTACGCCCGCGGTACTCATCGACGCGATCTCCGTCGTGATGCGCGATCAGCGGGTCGACAGTATCAACGAAGCCGAGCTCTAGGTCTCAGCGTCGAGCTCGCCGGCGACGCAGCACGATGCCAAGCGTGCCGAACGCGATCAACATCGCGCCGCTCGGGCTGTTCGTCGACGAGCAGCAC
>CAZDGY010001230.1:0-1995 GCA_964504685.1 uncultured Kofleriaceae bacterium
GAGCTCGGCCGGCCCGAGCTTCAAGCCGAAAGCGCCGACGAGCGTCGCGGTCAGGATGTTGTCGATCGAGTACGTGCAGTTGCCGGTCTGGCCGGGCGCGGTGCACGTGCCGCCGAGATTGAGCAGCTCGTGGCCCCAATCGCCGACGAGGCCGAACGACAAGTCCTTGTTGCCGAGGACCTGTGACGCATCGACCGTGATGTAGCCGCGCGAGTCCATCGCGGGGTGGAAGGTGTCGAGCGGTACGTTGCCGGCGGTCTGCGCGGACGCGACCGAGGCGAGCGAGAGAACGCAGGCGATGACGCCCCAGCGAAGAGAACGACGCAAGGTTATGCCTCCGGACATGTCTCCTCCGTGATGGTGCACCGTCCCCAGGTTCTGGTTACACCACACGGGATCTTTCGGTCAAATAACTGCGGGCACTTACGGACGTAAGCGTAAGCGCAAGCGACGGCGTTAGCGAATTCGCCGCCGATGTTTCGACTCGACGCCGACTATTGCCGCGGGTCGATGCCGTTGCGCAGACAGATCTGGACGAGCGAGGTCTGCCGCGACGCGGGCAGCAGGTTGAAGTAGTGCTTCGCCCGCGCCATGTTGCTGCTGCCGCAAGCGGCCATGTACGCGGATGGATAAATCGTTGAGTCAGCTTTGCACTTGAGCGACTTCTCGAAGTCCGCGAGCGCTTGCGCGTGCGCGTTGATCCCGAGCTCCTGCCGGGCCTTGTCGGCGAGCGCCTGCGCGTCGCACGCTGCGGGCGGCGTTACCGCGACTGCCGCGCTGCCCGGGCCGGGCGGCGGGTTCGGGTTCTTGTGATCCTGCGAGTGATCGACCGGCGGAGTCACCGCGACCTCGACCGCGCACTTGAACGGGCGCACGACATCGACGACCGCTTGGCCCTGCGCCGCGGCTTGCGAGATCAGCTTTTCGACGTCGGCGCAGCGCTTCGCGCGATTTGCGGCCTGCGCGCGACCCTTGAAGTCGTCCTGGGTCTTCTGCAACGCCGCTTCGTACGCGGCTTTGACCTCGGCCTTGTAGACCGAGTCGTCGTCGATCTTGCTCAGCTCGCGCGCGGCCTTCGGCAGGCTGCCGTCGTTGAGCGCGGCTTTGACGCGATCGACTGCGAGCTGGTTCGCCTGCTCGGCTTTCGCCTTCGCCTTGAGCTCGGTCGCGGTCGTGGGGTCGAGTGGCTCGAGCTTGGCAGCGCAGTTCGTGAGTGCCTGCCAATCCTTGTCGGCCTTGTTCTGCAGACACTCGACCTTGACGTCGGCGCCGTTCGGCTGCGGATTCACCGCGACCGCAGCTGCGTCGATCGCGACGGCCGGCTGAGCAACCGCGGCGTCGATCGGCACCGTGTTGACCGCGAGGTCGCTGCCATTCTTGTGATTGAGCGTCGAGTTATCGCCGCCCTTGCCGTTCGCCTCGGTGTTCGTGCTGCCCGAGTGCATGAGGAACACGACCGCGACGACGCCGAGCACCAAGATCGCGAGCACGACCGCTATCATCAGGCCGCGCTTGCCGCCAGCTTCGGGGACATCCGCGATCACCGCGTCGCGCGCGAAGATGAAGTCTTCGCCTGGTTCGACGAAGCGGAGCCGGACGTGGCCGAGATCGACGACGTCGCTGCGACGCAGCTCGACCTTGCCGTAGTCCTGGCCGTTGACCCGCACGCCGTTGCTCGACTGCAGATCGCTGATCGTGTAGCGGCCGGTCTCGGTGTCGCGCACGACCTTCGCGTGGTTGCGGCTGATCGAGCGGTGATTGATGACGAGATCGTTCTCGTCGGTGCGGCCGATGATCATCTGTGGCCGCGTCAGATCGAATTCTTTGCCGGCGAAGTTCGATGACACGACGACGAGCTTGCCGTAAGCAGCCGACTGCGTGAGCGCGGCGACTTGCGCCGGGGTCGCGACCGGGCGGCCGGCTGGATCGGTGTCGGCGACGCCAACGCCCGCGCGCGCGGAGGCGGCAGCGGCGGGTGACGGCGGCTGCGTCCCG
>CAZDGY010001231.1:0-1994 GCA_964504685.1 uncultured Kofleriaceae bacterium
ACCCTGCCGTGAAACCAACCCTTCCAAACGTCGTCATAGCCGGGCAGATCGATCGGGTGCGGACACCGCGCGGGTCGCGCCGTGCGAGCGTCGTCTGCGCTCGGAGGTCCTGGCCAGCAGCCGTCCATGACGAAGACGGTGTAACCGTCGGTCCCAGCCGAGGTGACCCAGACGATGGCGTACGCCTCGGGCCGAAGTCGAACCGCCACGAGATCGCCGGGGCCGAGCTCGGGTGCGCGCGGACGCTTCATCGCGAGATATCACCGCGTGATGACAGCGCACGCAATGAGGATCGACGCGACGCTGGTTTGGGGTAGGCTGCGGCCGTGTCCGACCACGACAAGGTGATCCTGTCTTGCGCGCTGACCGGCGCGGTGACCACGAAGAAACACTGCCCGGCGATTCCGTACACGCCGGTCGAGATCGCCGAGGAAGCGCGCCGCGCGTACGAAGCCGGCGCCGCGGTCGTCCACGTTCACGCGCGCAACGACGACGGCTCGCCGACCTGGGCACCGCCGACGTTCCAGAAGATCATGGACGAGACCCGCGCGCGTTGCCCGGTGTTGATCAACTGGTCGACCGGTGGTGCCGGGCCGATGACCGAGCGGATCTCACACCTCTCGCAACGCCCCGCGATCGCCGCGCTCAACATGGGCTCGATGAACTACGCGAAGTGGAACCAGGCGAAGCAGCAGTTCGCGTTCAACTTCGTGTTCGCGAATTCGTTCGACGACATCGTCGCGTTCGCGCGCGCGATGAAAGAGCACGGCATCAAGCCGGAGATGGAGTGCTTCGACGTCGGTCACACGAATTCGCATCGCGTGCTCGCCGACCTCGGCCTGATCGCGGCGCCGTTTCACTTCTCGTTCATCATGGGCGTGCTCGGCGGCATCCCGGCGACCGCGCGCCATCTCGCGTTCCAGGCCGAGCAAGTGCCGGCCGGCTCGCGCTGGAAAGTGATCGGCATCAGCCGCGACCAGTGGCCGCTCGCGATGGCGGCGTTGTCGCTCGGCGGCGATGTCCGCGTCGGACTCGAGGACAACTTCTATCTCCCCGACGGCGCGATGGCGAAGTCGAACGGCGAGCTCGTCGCCGCCGCCGCAGAGCTGGTCAAGCTGTCGGGCCGCTCGGTCGCGACTGTCGCAGAGGCGCGCGCCCTGCTATGGCCGAACGGCGGAGGCAATGGTTGATCTGAGTCGGCTCCCCGGCGAGGACGGCGAGCTCGGCAAGGAGCTCGCGACTGCGTTCGAGCTGGCTCGGACCGCGGGCCTTGAAGCGGTGCGGCTGCGCGGCGGCGAGCTCGGCGTCGAGATGAAGCTGGGCGACGAGCCGGTCACGATCGCCGACCGGCGCGCGTCCGAGCTGATCCTTGCGGGGCTGGCGACCGCGTTCCCGAACGACCCGGTGATATCCGAAGAGCTGTCGCCGGCGCCCGGCGCGATGTCAGGCTCGCGGCTGTGGCTTGTCGATCCGATCGACGGCACGAAGGACTTCATTCGCGGCAGCGACGGCTTCTCGGTGATGATCGGCCTGGTGCGCGGTGGCCGACCGGTGCTCGGTGTCGTCCATCAGCCGACGACCGGCCGCACGTACTTCGCGACCCCGGATGGCGCCTACGTCACCGACGCCGAAGGCACGCGACCGCTCGCCGTGTCGACCGTCGCGAACGCGGGTGAGGCGCGGCTCGTCGCATCGGCGTCGCATCGCAGCCCCGACATCGATCGCGTGAAGTCCGCGCTCGGGATCCGCGACGAGCAAAACATCGGATCGGTCGGGCTCAAGCTGTCGCTGATCGCGACCGGCGTCCGCGACCTGTACGTCAACCCGGCGCCGAAGACGAAGATCTGGGATACCTGCGCGCCCGAGGCGATCCTCGTCCGGGCCGGCGGCCGGATCACCGATCTGTTTGGCGATCCGCTGCCCTACGACGGACCGCTCGGTCAACCGCGGGGGCTCGTTGCCTCGAACGGCGCGGTGCACGCCGACGTGATCGC
>CAZDGY010001232.1:0-1991 GCA_964504685.1 uncultured Kofleriaceae bacterium
TTCGCGACCAACAAGACCAGGAACGTGCCGGCGATCAGCGCGGCGGCGACTAGCGGGTCGGCGTTTCTCGAAGCGCGCCGAGCGTTGGATTGATCACGGTTTCGCGTTCGCCGCTCAAGTAGAGCTCGTACTCGGCCCACAGGTTCATGGCGATCCGCCTGTGCCGGGGCGCACCACGCCGTTTCGAGGGGTCGCTGCGCCGCCGCCCATTCCGACTCGGCCGCGTAGCCTGGTCCGGATCGACACCGAGCCCGAGCCGCTGCGCACCGTTCGCAGCGCGTTGGTGGGGCGAGGTGACGCGCTAGCGACGCTGCGCGATGTCGTCGCGCGCGCGATCGATTTCCAAGCGACCCAGTTGGTCACGCTGGTCGGCAATCAAGGCACCGGCAAGACGCGGCTGATCAACGAGCTGATCGGTGATCTCGCGCACCACAAAGATCGCCAGCCGCGCGTGTTTCACGGTGCAGCGGAGCGCGATCCAACCGGCAAGCTCGCGCGCCTCGCCGCGATCGGCTCGCTGTTGCGCGATCGGTTCGAGCTGACGCCCAACCCCGACGAAGCATCGCGCCTGCGCTTCACTCACGAGGTCAAGACCGTGATGGGCGGCGATCAAGTCGGCGAGATGCTGCACCTGCTCGGCGCGTTCGTCGGCCTCGACTTCCCGCCGACGCCGTTCTTGCGCGCGATCACCGAGAGCCCGAAACAGCACACCGAGCTATCGCGCACCGCGCTGCGCCGGTTCATCGAGCTCGACGCCACGTTCGGGCCGCTCGTGCTCGTGCTCGACGATCTGCAGTGGGCCGATGACGAGACGTTCGCGCTCATCGGTGACCTCGCGGTCGGGTTGTCGGGCTCGCCGGTCGTGCTGCTCGCGGCGGCGCGGCCCGAGATGCTCGTGCGCAGCGGCGGCTGGGGCGAAGGTGCGATCGACCATACGCGGATCGATCTGCGCAACCTCGAGGCCGACGACGCGGAGCAGATGTTCAAGAATCTGTTGTCGCGCTGCAAAGACATCCCCGACGACACCGCGCAGTCCGCGGTCGAAATGACCGGCGGCAATCCGGCGTTCATGGAACAGCTCGTACGGCTGTTCCTCGACAACGGCACGATCGACGCGTCAGGGCCGATCTGGCGGCTCGATCCCGACAAGGCGGCTGACACCGAGCTGCCGATTTCGATCGAGGAAGCGATCGAAGCGCGCATCGCCGCGCTCGAGAACGAAGAGCGCGAGCTGCTCGAGAAAGCCGCGGTGTTCGGCAACGTGTTCTGGGTGTCCGCGGTGATCGCGATGAGTCGACTCGAACAGCCGGACGCTGCGAACCCGCCGGGGCCACTCGACATCGAATGGGGGCAGGGCGAGGACGTGCGCCGCCGGTGCTCGGATCTGATCGCGATGCTAGCCGAGCGCGACTACTTGCTGCCGCTCGATCCCGACGACTCGAGCATCCCGGGCGATGTCGAGGTCGTGTTCAAGCACAACCTCGAGCGCGAGCTGATCGTGCGCTCGATCGAACCGAGCAAGCTCGCGCGTTACTACCTCGCCGCCGCGCAATGGCTCGAGGCGAAGCTGTCGACCCGTTCGGACGAGCAGCTCGAATTCCTCGCCGGTCTCTACGAGCGCGGCGGCGACGCCCGACGCGCGGCGCGTTGTTACCTGCAAGGCGGCGATCGCGCGCGGTCACGGTATTCGCCACTCGAAGCGCGCGCGCTGTACGAAAAGGGCCTCGCGATGCTCGGCGCGGCCGATGCTCCAGCGCGAATGGACGCGCTGCACAACCTCGGCGACGTGCTCGAGCAAGCCGGTCGCTCCGACGAGGCGATGCAGTGCTTCGTCGAGATGCTGCAGCTCGCGTGGCGCTACGACAACCTCAACAAGGCAGGCGCGGCATACAGCCGGCTCGCGCGCGGCCAGCGCAGGTTGGGCAAGTACGACATCTCGATGGAGCACCTGCGGCGCGCGCACGAGCTGTTCGAGCGCTGCCGCGACGACC
>CAZDGY010001233.1:0-1987 GCA_964504685.1 uncultured Kofleriaceae bacterium
TGCTCGGTCGACGACGAGGACCCGGTGATGTAGCCCTTGACGAACGCGATGACCGTGAAGCCGGCCGCGACGCCGGTGCCGATGCCGGTCGCGAGCGAGGCACCCTTCCAGGCCGCACCGTTCTCACAAGCGCCCGGTCTGCCCGTCGTGTAGTTGCACTTGCTGCCGTAGTTGAGGAAGCCCCCATCCAGGTTCGACTTGTAGCCACTGTCGGTGGAGTTCCACTTGCCGGTGCTGTGCAGCTCGCTCCACGTCACCGCCAAGCCACCGCCCATCACCGCGGTCGCGATCACACCGCCGACGAACGCTTTGCGCCAACCGTTGCCGCCGTCGGACACCGTGCCGCCGGTCGTGTGCGAGATGTCATCGCAATCCGGCGCGCCGGGACAATGCGGCGGCGGCGGCGTGACCGTCTTCGATACCGGCACCGGCTCGGCGGGAACGCTGGTCGACTGGCCAGCCGTGATCGTGATCTCGGTGTCGTACGGCTGGAAGCCCTGCGCTTCGATCCGCAGCTTGTACTTGCCCTCGGCCAGGCCGTTGATCTGCGCGCGCCCGGCGACGATGTTGCCCTTCTCTTCGTTGTCGATCAGCACGGTGCCGCGGTCGATGTTCTTCGCGATGATGACGAGCTGGCCGGAGCTCGTCTCGCCCGTGAGCTTGGCGTAGCCGGTCATCGCCCAGCGCTGCAAGCCTTGGCCGGTCGCTTGTGCGATCGGAATCTGCTCGCTCCACACGTGGTCCATCGTCTTCTTCGCGACGTTCAGCAGCTTGAGGTCGACGCGATACATCTTCCCCTCTTTGGAGATCTTGCCGAACATCAGCATGTCGGCGCCGACGTCGTTGCCGATCGACGCCATGCAGGCGGGCGCTTCGCTGTCGCAGTTCTTGATCAGCTTCTCGTCGATCAGCTCTTTGTCGCTGCCGGGCGCGAGCGAGTAAGGACCCGAGCCGACCTTCGCGCGCGAGCGCAGGCCGTCGGTCAGCTCCTTCGCTACGGTGGTGTCGGCTGCTGCGATGCCGTTGGTATCGGCGACCTCGATGCCGAGGACAGCGATCGACGGCTTCGGGCCCGCGTGGGCGCTCGCAGCCGCCAGCACCAAGGCGACGCAGGCTAGCGGAAGGACTCGGATCATGGCTCTCCGGCCAAATAGTATACACGTTTGGCCGAGCCGGTAACCTGGCTTGCCGGAATTGACCAGGCTAGGCTTGCCGGGCGAATGCGGACGCTATCAGCGCGGATCCTCCTCGGTTTTACCGCGCTGACCGTGGCATTCGGGGTGATCACCGCGACCGTGGTGGTCAACATGCAGAAGGTCGAGGACCAGATCCTCATCGTTAGCGCCGCCTACGTCCCCCTGGCGCTGACCAGCAAGGACCTCGCGCTCCACCAGCGCGACCTCAAGGCATTCGTCGATGAAGGGTTCGAAGACGCTCCCGGTCTGACCCGCGCCCGCATGCTCCGCGACCAATCGCTGACCCGGACGTTACAGATCCTCGATCAGCGGGACGAGCCGGTCACCGCCGACATCACCGAGTTCCACGACAAGATCGTGCACATGCAGACCGAGGCGGCGAACATCAAACCGGTCTACGCGAGCTTGATCCAGAAGCTTCACGCCCACGTCAACCTGTCGACCGATCCGACGATCGGCCAGCTGCGCAATGCCGAAACCCAGCTCGAGCGCGAGGCATCGGAGCTGACGCACAGCCTCGAAGAGCGCGTCAAACGCACCGCGAGCGAGCTGCGCTCGCGCGAGCACACGTTGCGGCTCGGCACGATCTACCTGGGACTGACCGCGATCGTGCTCGGCCTGTTGATCACGATGTGGGTGTTGATCACGTTGCGGCCGCTGCGCCGGTTGCAGGTCGCCGCGCGCCAAGTGGCCTCCGGTGACTACGCCAGCCGGATCCCGGTCACCGGGCCACTTGAAGTGGCCGATCTCGCGCGCGAGCTCAACTCGATGGCGCACGCGATCGAAGAGCG
>CAZDGY010001234.1:0-1983 GCA_964504685.1 uncultured Kofleriaceae bacterium
AGCGCCAACTCGTCCCGACGCTCGCCGCGATGGGCTTGCGCGATGGCGCCCGCGATGCGTTGCTCGAGCTCCGCGCCGCCGATCCGACCGTGCCCGCCGATCTCGACACGTATCTGCGGTCGTGGCGCGACGCGACCGCCGAACGCAAGACGTCGCGCGATCGCGAGGTGATCGCGGGGCGCTATCGGCTCGAACGTCTGCTCGGTGCCGGTGCGTCCGGCCGCGTCTTCGTCGCGACCGATGAAGTCGCCGGACGCCAGGTCGCGCTCAAGATGTTCTTCGCCGCGAACGCGCGCGGCGGCCCGGCGTACGAGCGGTTCGTGCGCGAGGCCCGGCTCGCGAGCACGCTGCGCCATCCTTCGCTGGTCGAGGTCTACGACGTCTCGGTCGATCGCGGCTTTCTCGTGATGGAGCTCTTGCCCGGCGGCTCGCTCGCCCAACGGCTCGCCCAGGGCGAGAAGCTCGCGGCGGCGCAGATCCGGCGGATGGCGCTCGATCTCGTCGCCGGTCTGGAGGCTGCGCATCATCGCGGCGTCGTTCACCGCGACGTGAAGCCCGCGAACATCTTCTTCGACGCACGCGGCACCGCGAAGCTCGGCGACTTCGGCGTCGCGCACCTCGTCGACCTCGGCCCGACCCAGACCGGCGGTCTGATCGGCACGCTCGCGTACATGTCTCCCGAGCAGATCACCGGTGCGCCGATCTCGATCGGAGCGGACCTGTACGCGCTCGGCATCACGCTGTTCGAGGTGGTGACCGGTCGCCTGCCGTTCCTCGGCCCAGACTTCGTCGCACAGCACCTGGGCGAGCCGGCGCCCGCACCGACGTCGGTCGGTCCCGAGGGCGAGGTCGCGGCCGGTTGGGATCCGATCCTCGCCGGCTTGTTGGTCAAGAACCCGCGCGAACGTACGCAGACGCTCGCCGATCTGCGGCGCGAGCTCGAAGCGCTCGACTTCAGCGGCCGGCCGCGGATCGGCTCGCGACCTAATCGCACGACCGGTCCGCATTCGATCGCGCAGCTCGCCGAAGAAGGCGAAGCGCGGCCGCGCTATCAATTCGAGACGCCGCTCGGCGCGACCGCGATCTCGCAACTGTCGCGCGCGGTCGACTCGGTGCTCGATCGCTCCGTCGTGATCGAGCAGTTCGACGCGAGCGAGGCCGCGACCGCCGCGCTCGAGCGCGCTCGGCTGCTCGGCCGCGCGCAGAGCCCGTTCGTGCAACGCGCGCTGAGCCTGGACCGCACGGCGCGCACCGCGGTATTCGAGAGCCCGACCGGGCAGACGCTCGAGAACCCGCCGACGCTCGCACCGGCGGATGCGGTGCGCGTATTGAAGCGGCTCGCACGCGCCGCCGCGGCGATCCACGAGCTCGGCGGCAGCCACGGCGCGATCTCGCCGCACACGATCGTACTGGATGAAGGTGCGGTGCCAACCGTGCTCGCGGCTGGACTCGGGCCGGTTGTGCCGTCCACGCCGGCAGACGATGTCGCCGCGATCATCGCCGCGGTCGCTGCGATCGTCGGCTCGGGGCCCACGTTCGGCGAGCTCGCCGCCGCGGTCGCACTCGCGGTCGGTACCGAGGTGCCGCCGGTGATCCCACCCACGGATGGTGAGACGCTCTATGCCGCCGCCGACGCGGTCGACATCGCGGTGCTCGCCGCCCTCGGCTCGCGCTGACGGGCGCCGACCCGCGCAATGACTACAAACGTAGTAATTCTACTATGACTGTGGTAACGACGCGGAAAGCCGATGAAGACAAGCGCGCTACTGCTCAGCTCGATCGCTCTGGTGGTTTCGGTCGGATGTAGCAAGCCCAAGACCGATCAGCCGACGCCGTCGACGGGTAGCTCCGACGTGACGAGCTCGGCCGCTGCTGGCCCGAGCGCGGACGCGGCGCGACCCGGCTCGGCAACCGCGGGCTCTCGGTCGACCCTCGCAGACTCGAGCTCGGACGCCGCCGATCATATCGTGGTTCTCGCCAAGC
>CAZDGY010001235.1:0-1983 GCA_964504685.1 uncultured Kofleriaceae bacterium
CGGTCGCCCCGCGCTGCGCGAAGCCCTCGGCGAGGGCGGCGCCGATTCCCGCCGACCCGCCGGTGACCAACACGTTCTTGCCCTTCAGCTCGTATGTCATGCGAGTGAAGCTAGCCTCCGCGCCCTATGCCGATCACGCCCGACTCCGTACTCCTCACCGGCCGTCGCGCCGTCGTGACCGGAGCCGCGCAGGGCATCGGTGCCGCCATCGCGATCACCCTTGCGCGCTTCGGCGCCGACGTCGCGATCTGCGACCGCGATGCCGACGGGCTCGGGCGCACAGCCGGTGAAGTGGCCGGCGCCGGACGCCACGCGCACGCCGAGCTGCTCGACGTGCGCGACGCCGACGCCGTGCGGGCCTGGCTCGCGCCGCTCGACCGTGTCGACGTGCTCGTGAACAACGCGGGCGGCGGGTTCGAAGCCGCGTTCATGGAGGTGAGCGACAAGGGCCAGGACGCGCTGATCCGGGAGAATTTTGCCAGCGTGACGCACTGCATTCGGGCGAGCGTGGCGAAGATGCCGGAGTCGGGCGGATCGATCGTCAACATCACCTCGATCGAGGCACACCGCGCCGCGCCCGGATTCGCCGTGTACAGCGCGATGAAAGCCGCGCTCGTGAACCTCTCGAAGACGCTCGCGCTCGAGCTCGGCGGCCGGCGCATCCGGGTCAATTGCATCGCCCCCGACGTGATCCCGACGCCGGGCATCGGTGGAGAACTGCCGGTCAAGACGCCGCTTCCCTACGCGGGTTCGGTCGACGACGTCGCCGCCGCGGCGCTCTATCTCGCGTCTGACTGGTCGCGATTCGTGACCGGCAGCACGATCCATGTCGACGGCGGGAATCTCGCGGCCGGCGGTTGGGGCCGGGGGAGCGACGGTCGCTGGATCACTGCGGGCGAACCGCTCGCGTGAAGTGCGCCGGGTGACGCGGTGAAGTTCGGCGTCGCGCTCGGCGCGCTCAACCCGCATTTCCACGAGGAGGCCACGCTCGTTGCCGAGGGCCTCGGCTTCGAATCGGTGTGGCTGCCCGAACATCTCGTGTTCACGCGGGCGATGAGCCGGTCTCCGCATCCCGGCGAGGAGCATCCGCCGGTGCCGCCCGACACGCCGATCTACGACGCGTTCGCGTACCTCGCGTACCTGGCCGCGCGCACGGAACGCCTCCGGCTGGGCACGCACGTGTTCAACGTCGGACTGCGCCATCCGTTCACGGTCGCGCGCGGCGCGCAGACCGTCGATCTGCTGTCGAAAGGAAGGTTCGAGTTCGGGATCGGCGCGTCGTGGCTCGAAGAGGAGTGGCGCGCGACCGGCCTCGACTTCGCGACGCGCGGCCGCCGGGTCGACGAGATCCTCGAGATCTGCAAACGGCTGTGGACGGAGCCGACCGTGACGCACCACGGCGAGTTCTTCTCCTTCGACGAGGTGGTGTTCGAACCGAAACCGGTGCAACAGCCACGACCGCCGATCCTCGTCGGTGGCGAGTCGAACGCGGCGCTGCGGCGCGCCGCGCGTCTCGGCGACGGCTGGCTCGGAATGGGGCACACCTTCGAGTCGGCGGCCGAGAAGATCGACCGGCTGCGCACGCTGCTCGCCGAGCACGATCGCCCCGCCGCGGGCGACCCCGCGTTCCAGATCGTCGTGGGCGGCGCGGTCGAGTCGCGTGCCGACGTGAGTCGATGGGAAGAGCTCGGCGTCACCCGCCTGATCGTGTCGCCGTGGCGCCGGTCGAGTGAGGCGATCGACGGCTTGCGGCGGTTCGCCGAGCGCGCGCTCTGACGGGAGTCAGTCGCGCAACAGCTGATCGGGATCGTGGGCGAAGTCGCGTATCGATCCGACGTGACGAAACGCGACCTCGACCACACCCGCCTGCATCGTGTGGCAGATCCCGGCCATCATCTTCGGTAGCTGGTCGGCGACCGGCACACCGTCGAGATCCATGCCCCGGCCCATGCCGATGTCGCTCGCGCGGCGCAGCACGATCGC
>CAZDGY010001236.1:0-1981 GCA_964504685.1 uncultured Kofleriaceae bacterium
CGGGCGTGCTCACGACGCGTCCTGCTCGCTCGAGATCCCGAGGTCGACCTGGAGCTGCGTCTGGTACAGCTCGGCGTACGTGCCGCCGGCGGCGAGCAGCTCGGGGTGCGTGCCGCGCGCGACGATCTTGCCGTCGTCGAGCACGATGATCTGATCGGCGTCCTTGATCGCGGCGACGCGGTGCGAGATCAGCACGGCGGTGCGGCCTTCCATCACCGCGCGCAGGTTGCGCAGGATCAGCTTCTCGGTATCGGCATCGACCGACGACAACGAATCGTCGAGGACGAGCAGCCGCGGTGCGCCGACGAGCGCGCGGGCGAGTGCGACGCGCTGGCGTTGCCCGCCGGACAGCGTGATGCCGCGCTCGCCAACGATCGTCGCGCGGCCGTCCGGCATGACCGCGAGGTCGCGCTCGAGACCGGCAGCGGTCGTCGCTCCGACCACGCGCGGTTCGTCGCGTAGATCGGGTGCCGCGGCTGCGCCGATCACGCGCTCGAGCTCCTTCGCACGCGCCGCCGGAATCGCGCTGCCGCCGCCGTAGCCCATCGCGACGTTGTCGGCGATCGTCGTCGAGAACAAGAACGCCTCTTGCGGCGCGTATCCGATCTGTTGCCGCGCCGACGCGAGCGGTACGGTCGTGATGTCGCGGCCATCGATGAACACCGTGCCAGCTGGAACGTCGATCAGCCGGCACAGCGCATCGACCAGCGTGCTCTTGCCTGCGCCGGTGCGGCCGACGATCGCGGTGACCGTGCTCGGCTCGAGCACGAACGACACGTGATCGAGCAGCGCGCGGCTGCCGATCGCGATCGTCAGCTCCTTGACCTCGACGCGCGCCGGCAACGCGCTGTCCGCGAGCGGCGGCCCCGACGCGTCGGCGATCTCCGGTCGCTCGTCCTGCAGCGTGATCAGCCGACTCCACGATGCGCGTCCGCGCTGGACCAGCGCGAGCATGAAGCCGAGCGTGAGTGTCGGCCATACGAGCCGCGCGATGTACGTCTGAAACGCGGTGACTTCGCCGGCGCTCATACCCTTGCCACCGGCCGAAAAATCGATCAACGCACGGCCGCCGACCAGGATCAGGATCGCGGTGCCGAGCGACGCTAGCGTGGTCAGCATCGGACCCATTTGGATCCGGACCTTCGCCGCGGCCATGTTCTCGTCGAGCAGCTTGCGCGAACGCGTGACAAATCCGTTGCGGCGCAGGTCCTCGAGCCCGTACGTCTTGATCACCTGGATTGCGCCGAGGTCCTCCTGCAGCCGCGCGGACAGCATCCCGAGCTCGGCCTGGACCGCGCGGCTCGTCCGATAGATCCGCCGGCTGACCGCTTGGCCGGTGAAGTAGATCAGCGGGAACGGCAAGATCACCCACAGCGTGACGATCGGATCGTGGAACATCATGATCGTCAGCACGGTCAGGAACGCGATCACCGCATTCGCGAGGTTGAGCAACCCCGCGCCCCACATCGCGCGCACGGTCTGGACGTCGTTCGTCAGCCGCGACATCACATCGCCGGTCGGATGCGTCCGGTAGTACGCCGGCGATAGCGTCATCAGGTGACCGAACAAGTCGGAGCGCAAGTCGTACTCGGCGGCGCGAGCGGCGTCGAAGATCCACACGCGCGATGCGATTCGGGTGAACGCGGTTGCGAACGCCGACCCGACCATCCACAGCGCGGCCGGCCAGACCTCGTCCGCTCGGCCTTGCTTGATCAGATCGATGCCGACGCGCAGCGACTCGGCGACGCCGAGAAAAAACACGTTCGTCAGCAGCAGCATCGCGATGCCGGCGGCGAACCGTTTCCGATACGGCTTAAGATAAACGAGCGAGCTGCGCGTCACCCGAGTCATGTCTAGCCCGTCGGGCCCGTTGTCACAACATACCGTCGCTCTCCAAACGAGCCGATCAGATCACCGCGCGCCGTGCATGACCTTGCCCATCGCGGCGTACTCGAGGTTGCCGGCCCGTTCGAGGTGGCGA
>CAZDGY010001237.1:0-1979 GCA_964504685.1 uncultured Kofleriaceae bacterium
GTCCGAACGGCGCGTCGGCCACATCGCCGCCGGCGTCGCCGGCGAGGCGCGGTGGGTCGATGCCGAACACCTGCCGGCAGCCCGGCGTCACCGCGGCTACGAGACCAAGCCACAGCGCCGAACGCATACTAGATGATACCGCGCGCTCGTCGATCACGGGCAAGTATGATCAAAACGGCGTCAGGCCGGGCGACACCGTCGCGCTCGACAGCTGGGTATCGCTCGATAGGATGAAACCGCAACCGCCGCCGCCGGCGCTCGCACCAAAGCCGGAGGCACCGCTGCCATTCGCGCCTGCGGTCGGTTGTGCTCCGCGGCCGCAGCCCGTGCCGCCGACCGGCGAACCGTTGAAGCTGCCGCCCATGCCGCCAAGCGTCGGACTCGCGGTCGATGGATTGCTGCCGGCGCCTTCGCCGCCACCACCGCCGCCGCCGTTGCTCATCAGCGTGCCGATCGCGTCGATCGTCGGCGCGTAGAGCGCGATCACGCCGCCCGCTCCGCCGCCGCCACCGCCGGTGACGTCGACGCCGCCGTTGCCACCGCCGCCCGAGACGTTGATGAGGCCGCTCGCGCCGATCGTGATCGAGGTCCCAGCCACGAGGTAGACCGCACCGCCGCCGAGCCCGGGTTTCGAGTTGAGGTTGTAGTCGGGTTGGGCGCCGCCAAGGCCGCCGTCCCCACCGCCGCGCAGCGGGGTGTGCTCGATCGAGGCCGCGCACGCCACGCCAATGCCGGGCGGGTTGCCGCCGCCGTTCGCGCCGGCGCCGGCGAGCGTGCCGCCGGCGCCACCGCCACCAGGCTCCTGCGCGTTTGGGTTGTTGTAGCCGTTGATCGAGACCGAGCAGGGCGGCGAGCTCGCACCTGGACCGGGGTTGTTGCTATTTTGGCTCGAGGCGTCGAGCGTGGCCGAGACGTTGATCGTCGCGGCAGCGAGCAGCACCAGCGGGCGCGTGCCTTTCGCACGGATCCCGGTCGCGATCGTGATGTCGTTGTACGCGAGCAAGCAGACGTCGGGCTGGCCGGCCGCGGTCCAGCTTGCGGGCAGCGTCGCCGCACACGTCATCAGCTTCCCGGTATCGATCGTCGTCGTCAGGTCCAGCGAACCGGTCGGCGGCGTATCGAAGCACATCAAGAACGTCGACGGTCCGTAGCAGTAGCTCGCATCGGCCGGCGGTCCGACCGGTCCGTCGGCGGAATCGGCGGCGGCATCGCCAGCCAGCCGTGGCGGATCGATACCGAAAACCTGCCGGCAACCCGGCATAAGCGCGGCGGCGAGAGCGAGCCACGACGCGTACCGCATCAGCGTCAAGCGTACAGCGACGGGAACCCGGTAGGGCAAGAATCCGTTCCATCGCGCCGTCCGTATATACTTCGCCCACGTGCCTAGAGCTGCCGACGAAGTTGCGTCTGCGGCCAGCAACTACGAGGTGCTGGCTCGGCTCGCCACCGGCGGCATGGCCGAGATCTACCTCGCGCGCGGCAATAGCGTCGCCGGGGTCGAGCGCTACGTCGTGCTCAAGCGAATCCTGCGCGAGAAGGCGAGCGATACCAGCTTCGTCCAGATGTTCCTCGACGAGGCGCGACTCGCCGCGCAGCTCCAGCACCCGAACGTCGCGCAGGTCTACGACATCGGGCGACTCGGCGACTCCTACTTCTTCACGATGGAGTACGTCCACGGCGAGACTCTGCGCGGGATCCTGCAGCAATCGGTCGCACTCGCGAAGCCGATCCCGCTCGGCTGCGTGCTCGCGATCGCCTCGGGCGTCGCGGCGGGGTTGCACCACGCGCACACGCGCCATGGCATCGACGGCAAGCCGCTCGGCATCGTCCATCGCGATGTCTCGCCCTCCAACATCATGGCGAGCTTCGAAGGCACGGTGAAGCTCGTCGATTTCGGCGTCGCGAAGGCGACCCACCGAAGCGCCGAGACGCGATCGGGCGCGGTCAAAGGCAAGATCAGCTATCTGTCGCCCGAACAG
>CAZDGY010001238.1:0-1971 GCA_964504685.1 uncultured Kofleriaceae bacterium
GTCATCGGTGCCGACGTAGATCCAGCCGTCGGCGACGACTGGCTGCGAGCGCAGCGTGCCGCCGACATCCCACTTGTTCTCGACCGCGCCGGTCGCAGGATCGATCTCGAGCAGCGCGCCATGGAGCGTCGCGACGATCAGGTGACTGCCCGCCGCGATCGGGGGCGAGGCGAGAGCGCCGCCTTCCTTCGCGACGTCGCCATCGAGCTTGTGCGACCACAGCTGCTTGCCGTCTTCGGGGTTCGTCGCGATCACCTCGTCGCCCATCGTGTTCACGTTCGCGTTCGATAGGTGGAGGATGCGCGAGCCCTGGAACTGCTGGATCGTCGCGACGTTCGACTGACCGACTTGGGCGTTCGCGATGTCGGGCGCGGCGGAAGACGGCGCGCCGCCGCCAAAGCCATTGCCAGCGTCGGAGCTCATCGCCTTGCCCTTCATCGCGGCGTGCGCTTGCACCTTGTGATCGAGGTACGCGGCCGACTTCGCGGGCGTCGAGTACTTCTCGACGGGTTCGTTGTGATCGGTGCGCACGATCTGTTCGCTCGGATCGGCGGGCGCGGGCGGTGGAGTCGCGACCGGTCCGGCACCCTTCGCCATCGCGGCCGGCTTCGCCGGTTGCACCGCCATCTGATCGGCGCGGCGGGTGTAGTACATCGACTCGAGGCCGGCGACGAACTGCACGACCGGTGCCGACGTCGCGTGCGCCTTGCTCGCGTAGCGAATCTTGCCGGTGGCTTGTTCGAACTTGATAACCGTTCCGTTGAACGTCGACACGTAGAGGAACTCGCCGACCGCGACCGGCGCCGAGATCACATCGGCGTCGAGCCAGTCTTGCCACAGCACCTTGCCGGTCTTGAGATCGAACGCGGCGAGCACGTGGGTGGAATTCGGTGGACGCGGCTTTTTGCCGTCTACGCCGCCCGCGGGGTACGACGTGAACACCACGCCGTTCGCGATCGTGGGCGAGCTGGTCTGCGGGTCGCCGAGGAACCAAGCCCATTTGCGCTTGCCGGTTTCGGCATCGACCGCGAACACCGTGCACGATTCGGTGTTGAACACGCACTCGCCGTCTTCGCACGCGCTCGCCGACGGCCCGTCGTCGCTGAGATCGAGGCCGAACGCTTGCTTGCCGGTCGTCGCTTCGAACGCGTAGAACTCGCGCGAGTTGAACCCGCCCGAGGTGTAGACCTTGCCTTTGTAGACCGCAGGCGTCGACACCGCCGAACCGTTGCCGAACTTCACTTCGTAGCCGGTCTTCGTCTTGGTCGCGACCGGCGCGCGCCGCGCCGACACCGTGCCGGCGTTGAACTTCGCGCTCGGCTTTCCGAAGTCGTCGCCGTTCATCTTCTGGAGGTCGCGAGTGATGCTCTGGCTTTCCTTATCGGTCGGCGCCTCGGGTGGCTTCGGCTTGGCGGGGGCCTGCGGCACCGGCGCGGCTTTCGCGGCCTGCGGTGGCGGCGGAGCGGCCGGGGTGGCCTGCGAGGAATTACAAGCAGCTGCGAGCGCGAGAACGAGGGTCTGCCAGCGCGTCATGCGCATTTAACGCGCACTGCGACCGCGCGATCTATGTGCCGATGTAAGGCCTATGTCAGGCGAACATTCAGGTTCTCGGTTCCGGTTCCGCAGTTCCCTATTGTCCGGAAATAGTGAGTAGGGAAGCGGAACCTGAGTTTGGAATCCGTTGCCGCGCCGGTCCCGAAAAAATTGGTCAATAAATTGGTGACGCTGTCGCTTTTGTCCACTTGCGGCCAAGTGACCCCCGTGTAACCGCTCGCGATCGCTCGCGATCCGTGGGGACGGTGTCGCTTCTGTCAACTTGCGTGCGGGACGCGCTACTTCGAAAGTCCGGGCTTCGCTCCGAAACGGACGTGATGCTTCTTCGCCGCCATCGCGGGCGCCACGTACGGTCGCAGCAAGCTCCGCAAGTTGACAAAAGCGACAGCGTCACCAATTCAGGTTCTCGGTTGCGGT